>NZ_JADBUE010000224.1:0-35798 GCF_020245805.1 Microcystis sp. M179S2
CACTCTATTTCTTTAGGGGGTCGTTTGGCTAGACCCCCCGCTCTATCTAGCTTGTAGCCCCTCTGTCACCCCTTGAAGGGACTTCCACCTCTTTTCCCCCCTTTTCAAGGGGGGTTAGGGGGGATCTCTCCTTTTCAAGGGGGACTTCCACCTCTTTTCCCCCCTTTTCAAGGGGGGTTAGGGGGGATCTCTTAATCTGTTTTTGATACCTGCTTAAAAATTGCTGATGTGCCTCAGCCATTGATAACCCTAACCCCGGTAATTGATAATCCGTTTCAGGATGAGGAGACGCTAGGATCAGATTTCGGGCTAAATCATGTAACAAATCATGGACCCGATAACTCGTTAATAGTTCACTAGAAACCCCCGTTAATAATAAAGCTTTACCCCGTAAATATCTTAAAGTTTGTCTCGCTTCTCTAACCTGACAATCCCATAAAGTCGCCGCTATTTTTTCGGTAATGGTAACATCATCGGGTAACACCCCTAACCAGCTAAATTGTCTCAATCTTTGCCCATTTAATCGCTTTAAACTGAGATTAAAGCAAGCAATTAAACTATAATGTTTTCGTTTTTCTTCATTGACAGTATCTCCAGCTTCCAAGCGATCTAAAATTTCTAAATGAGCGATTTCTGCCCGTAAATCTTCGATTAATTCAGCCCAAGGAATCCCATCTTCAATTTGTGCGGCCGTCAACTCCAATGCTAAGGGTAAATAACCGACAATTTTGGCTAATATTTTGGCTTGTTTCTGATCTGCTAAATTTAATTCATGCTTTAAATAACCCGTTAATAAGGCTAAAGATTGGCTTTCCGTCATAATGTCCAAATCATAACGAATTGCCCCTTTAACGGGAACTTCTCTAGTGGTTACTAATAATTTACATTGATTTACTGCTACTCTAAAAGGATCAATATCTTCTACATTCCAGAGATCATCTACTACTAATAAAGCCTTTTTATCTGCCAATAAAGTCCTCAAGTGTAAGGATGCCGCATCAATACCCGTCGGCTTAAAATTATAATCTCCTAAAGCTTGAATCCAGCCATGAAGAAAGGATAAAATATCTGGTTGTTGTCCTAATGTTGCCCAGAAAATGCCATCAGGAAAAAAAGCTTGAACCTCTTTCTCCTGTGCTAAAGCTGCTGCTAAAGTGGATTTACCAATACCTCCTAAGCCATAAATCGCACTAATAACTAAAGTTCCCGTTTTTTCCGTTGTTGCTGACAATAAAATTTTTTTTAACTCAATACTAACCTCTGGACGTTCGACAAAATAACTCGGTTTAGGAGGAGCTTGATTACGATAGGAAGAAGATTTTAAAGAAGCGGATATAACGGGTTTAGGTTCAGGATCAAGACCGTGTTTTTCTAATATCTCACACCATTCGGGATTGTCATAAACTCTTGCCAAAGATTCAGCTTCTAAAGATGCCGGACGATCTCTAATTGGCTGTTTAGATTGTACCCCAATCACTAACCCATAACAAACAATTGCTGATCCCGATGTTCCTTGCCAAGGTGACTGATCTTCTGCTAATCTTTCTAATTGTTCATCGGTGGGTTGGATTTCTTTACTATCTTTAATATTTAATAACAAACGGTGATGAGGAACACGATTAGCCACATCAATAGTTCCCTCAATATGTAACCCTGTGGCGTATTTTATCTCATCTTCAACATACCGTAAAAATAAAGGAAAGCCGAAAAAGTCAAACTTAACTTTTTGGGTGCTACTCGCATCAGGTAACACCCCAAAACCTACAGGATCATAAGTTTCGATAGTTTCTGGTAATTCTACTAAGGCTATATCGATATTATCGGGGGCTTTCCAAATTACTTTAGCGTCTATATCCTGCTTATCAGAATAGTTTGATGTTGATCTAAATCGTACCTTACAGTTGTTACTATTATCAAATAGATGCCGACAAGTCAAGAGTAAACGTCCCCCAATTCGATAGGCAGTGCCGTATTTAGGGGCAACAATTTCTAAAGTGCGATCGGGTTGGAATTGGGGCATAACTTATCGGATTGATGTAACCTATTCTTCTGGGATGGCGATGGGTTACGCTTCGCTAACCCATCCTACAAATTAACTGCTTTGAGCGCAAACATTGCGCTTCTAGGGGTATAAAATTCTAATCGGGAATATCATCACTTGCTGTCTTGATAGGTCCTCCATCTTTCCCAATGGGTTTAAGGGGAATTTTAATTCTATGGGTTATCGTATCTTTATTGGTGACACCCCCACCCATTTCTACTACCCAAAATTTCAGCCCACCTTTGCCTTCTTTCGACTGCTCAACCACAAATTGAACCTCTAATTCAATTTCACCCACTTCAAAGCGAATCTGCTCACCCTCAGAGGCTAAAATAGATTTACTCAGTTCAACCCGCAATGCTTCTAAGGTTTCTCGAAGTCCAACATTCATATTAATTCTCTAGTTATTTTTGAAAGATGCAAACCAAAACCCTTTCAATTCTATCGTTTTTCTGAGACTTTAGGGCTGAGGGATTGCCTTTCCCAAATGACATAATAGCCCAACCCGATCGCTAAGGGAAGCGCGGGTTGGGAAAAGAAATCGACCTAATATTATCTCAAGACTAAAATGACAAATTGAATTAGCATCGAGCTATTTTGCCAATACAAGGTGTCAAAATAAAACTAAGGAGCTAAACGTTGCCTTTGCCAGCTGCCATCTTCTTGACGATAATAACAGAGACGATCATGAAGACGACTGGGGCGACCTTGCCAGAACTCGATTAAACTAGGAATTAGGCGAAATCCGCCCCAATGAGGAGGACGGGGAACTTCACGACCCGCATATTCTTCTTTTAGTTCTGTCAGACGTTTTTCGAGGATATACCGCCCGGAAATCACTTCACTTTGATTGGAGGCCCAGGCCCCTAAACGAGATTCCCAGGGACGGACAAAAAAGTAATTATCCGATTCCTCCTCGCTGATTTTTTCTACAGTTCCCTCGATCCTAATTTGCCGTTGCAATTCTCCCCACCAAAACACTAGGGCCGCATTGGGATTAGCGATTAATTCCTGTCCTTTGGCGCTGTGGTAGTTGGTAAAGAGAACAAAACCGCGAGGATCGAAGTCTTTTAACAGTACCATGCGGGCCCGGGGTTTACCCTCCGGGGAAATAGTGGCTAAAGTCATAGCGTTGGGTTCCAATCTTCCCGAAGATACCGCCCGTTCTAGCCATTGTTTAAATACAATGAAAGGATCGGCAGATGTTTCTGACTCTAGCAATTCTTCAAGATTGTAGTCCAAGCGCAGGTCAGCGATCGATATGTCCATGGTTTTGCTTGCTAAATTCTATCCTTTGAGATCCTACAAGATTCTACAATCATGACTATCACCTCGGCCAGTGATGCGATCGCCTCTCTTTTAGAAATGGCGGAACAGGGAGAAATTGACCCCTGGGATGTGCAGGTTATTGATGTGATCGATCGCTTTTTGGCAGAATTGGGGTTATTAAACGATCTAGATTTAGCCATGGCCCAAGCTAATTTACCCCAATCGGGACAGGCTTTTTTATGGGCTTCTATGTTAGTTTTATTTAAGGCTGATACCCTAGAAAGATTGTCTTTAGACCAGCAAGAAGAAAGTCTGATGGATGAGGAAATTAGCGAGTTAGAACGGGAATTAAGAACTTTACCCCGTTATCTAGAAAATCATATTCGCCGTCGTACTGCCGCCCCACCACCGCGAAAAAGACGGGTAACTTTGCAGGAGTTAATCACTCAATTACAACAGATTGCCCTAGAGATTGAAGCTTTACCGAAACTGCCTGTAGTTGTCCCGAAACCCCGGCCCCAATCCCGACGGGAAGCGGTACAAATTATCACGGAATTGGCCCACCAAGAAAACCTGACGGAATTGGCAGCGGAACTGGACTTTTTTTTGCAGAGAAAGTTTTTTCAATTAGAGAAAAAGGAGATAGAGTTTGAGTATTTATTAGATTTATGGCAAGCGGAAAAGCCTTCTAGTCACTCGGCAACACAGGAAAAGGTGGCGATTTTTTGGGCTTTACTTTTACTGGCTTCTCAATCAAAAGTGGAATTAAAACAAGAGGATTTTTATCAGGATTTGAGTATTTCTTTAATTACTTCATCGGCGAACATCCCTTGCTAGTATATTTATACTACTAGAGCGCAGATTCTGCGCCCTAGATACCTTACTATCTTAGCGGGTTAAGGCCGCGCCTCTTTCGTACAAAGTGCGGGCATAATCGGTCCAAGTACCCTGGCCCCAATAACGGAAACAACTGGTTTGCACGAGCAAATTATAAAGCAGTGCCTCCAGATAATCGGGCCGTCGGGTGAAGCTAGGATCCGCCTGTACTAAAAGATCATATTTCTCGTGGAATTTAGCGCTTAATTGGTTCATCGGTTCGAGGACATTTTCGTAACCGCGCACCCAACTGAGATCATTGGTCCAAGATGCCCCATCCATGGTAAAACGGTGGTCGGACTGTTTTAACTCAGCGATCGCCTGTTCCACTGCTTCTGGGGTAGCGGCATCGGGATTAACTCGCTGCCAGATTTTATGCTGGTGTACGGCTTGAATTGGGGGATAATCTTGGGGATTAACGCCAGCGGCCTCGATTAACTCCAGATATTCCGTGCCGTTAAATCCTGCCACAGTGGAACCCCCCTGCATTTCCCGCCAAGGATTGGGAAAATCGCGAGGAAATTCATTCATCATCACGCCACCATTTTCACCGTCGGCAATCTGGGAACCTAGGGAAGGAACCCAAACGCCGCCGATTTGCTGTTTACCGCGGCATTTGGCCTCGTGGTAGGGTTGCATTTGGGCGACTAATTTGGTGTCGGAACCCTGGGTTTTAATCAAAGCAGTAATCGCAATCACTTCACCGCGAGAATTGCGCGCCACCAGGCGATTAGGAATATATTTTTGTTCCTGACTCAATCCCGAACCGTCGAGATTTTCCACCGAGTGTTCCTGTACCAATAACCAACGATAGCCGCATTCTTTCAGGGCTTTAATATACTCGTAGAGGGTATCGGGATGGTTAGGAAGGTGCATTTCCGGGGGAGAGAACCCTTTGACTCGTTTCAGGGCATCGGGGCCAAAAATCGAGGCAAAATAGGTTTGCCATGCTTGCATCTGTAATTTTAGATCGGGAATCGGTGTGGAAGGAGCCACCGCATGACTCCACATCGTCCCCAACCATTCCACATAGGGTTGATATTGACTGTTACAGGTGATTAATTTGAGTTTATCGAGGATATCCTGCCGTCCCATCTGTACCAAACCCCAGAGGAGATTGCCGGAATAATCGAGCATAATCCGGGGATTACAGCCTTCCGCCACCAATTCTGGGATAAAATCGCCCATGCGACTGTAACACCAGGCAAAAACGCTGGCATTATGGTTATCGCCATCCCCTTGATGCTCGAACATATGCTGGAGATTGCAGATTAATTCCCCGTTAACACCCGCGGGGATAGTGGGTTGGTGCATATGCAAGGCACAGGCAAAACCAGCGTTAATATTGTCTAATTGGAGATTTGTTGTCGGTAAAAAGATCGGATCATCGTGATTAACAATCGCTGCGATTTCCTGTTCCCAACCGCAAATAGTCGGTAGTCCGGGGCGGATTTCCGTGATAGCGTTCGATTTCGATGATACGGGTGTAGCGATCATAATTTTTCAGGCGAATAGATTGAGATAGTTTGTCCCCACTCTCCCAGGGACAACTTTTTTTACTGGCAACAGGTCACTCTTGACTGTTCACTGCTAACTGAGCTAAGAGCGCGAACTTTATCCTATCCCATTTATACTGGGAGTAACCCCCTCCAGACACAAGCCTTCGTAACTCGTTAAAAATCAAGATGATTCTTTACTGAACTTAACCGATTCTCGCACTATGATCCAAACAACTATCCGCCCTTTTACCTGTAACTTTTAACCATGTTCTCGGCGACTACCGAAATTCTTGTTATCCTCTTCCTCATCCTCCTCAATGGAGTCTTTGCCCTCTCGGAAATTGCCATTGTCTCGGCGCGCAAAGTCCGTTTAGAACAATTAGCCAGAGATGATCGAAGGGCGGCGGTGGCCTTAAAATTGGCCAATGATCCCAATCAAATTTTATCGACGGTGCAGATTGGCATTACCCTAGTGGGAATCTTTGCCGGGGCTTACGGAGGAGCGAATTTATCGGTCAGTGTGGCGCAATTATTGGCGCAAGTTCCTGTTTTAGCCCCCTACAGTCAAGCTTTGGGATTAGGATTAGTGGTGTTAATTATTACCTATCTATCCCTAGTGGTGGGGGAATTGGTGCCGAAACGGTTAGGTTTAAGTAATCCTGAAAAAATCGCTATCCTCGTTGCTGATCCTCTCGATAAGCTATCGAAAATTGTTTCGCCCATTGTCCATCTTTTGAGTCAATCGACTAATCTGATTCTCGGTTTGTTGGGGATTAATACGAATAACAATGATTCCCCAATTACGGAAGAAGAATTGAAAATTATGCTTAAACAGGGAACCGCAGCGGGAACCTTTGAGGAAGCAGAACAGGATATGGTGGAAAGGGTGTTAGGATTGGGCGATCGCCGAGTAAGCCAGATTATGACCACGCGCCCAGATATTATTTGGCTAGATTTGGAAGATAGTGCCGAAATTAACCGCCAGAAGCTAATTGAGAGCAATCATAACCGTTTTCCTGTGTGTCAGGGCAGTTTAGATGAGGTTTTGGGGGTAATCGAAGTCACAGACTTATTGGCAGATTGTTTAACCGGTGAAAGTTTCGACCTGACGAAGGATTTACAACAGCCGCTTTTTGTGCCGGAAAGCACTAGGGGTTTAAAGGTGTTAGAATTGGTGCAGCAAAGTGGTCATCATATTGCCTTGGTAGTGGATGAGTACGGGGTAATTCAAGGATTGGTGACGCGCAAGGATATTTTAGAGGCAATTGTCGGCGATTTACCCCAATTAGATAATATTGAAGATGCTCAGATCGTGCAGCGGGAAGATGGTTCTTGGTTGATCGATGGTACAGTGGCGATCGAAGATTTTAAAGAATTATTTGAAATCAGTGAATTACCCGGGGAAAAACAGGGCAATTATCACACTTTAGGTGGTTTTATTATTACCCATCTTGGTAGGATTCCAGGGGCTGCCGATCATTTTGAATGGCAAAGGTTGCGCTTGGAAGTGGTGGATATGGACGGTAATCGTGTCGATAAGGTGTTAGTCACGCTCTTGTTGGATGATTTGTAAGTAATTGTTAGTAAACATCTAGATTTTTTCAAGCTTGTGAAGACCGATACAATTTTTTATCAACTCTTGCAAACCTTTCCGGGGTTAATTTTTGAATTACTGGGAGAGTCAACCCAGAAAGCTGAAAATTATCAATTCTCCTCCCGAGAAATCAAAGAATTAGCGCGTCGTTTTGACGGTATTTTTTTACCGACCACAGCAGCCCCGGAACTAATTATTTACTTTGTTGAAGTGCAATTTCAGGATAAAAGTGATTTTTATTGGCGATTTTTAACAGAAATTGTCATCTATCTCAATCAGTATAAACCCGTTCAGGATTGGATGGCTGTAGCTTTATTTGCCTCCAGGGATATCGACAATAATTTTCCCTATCAACTACGGGGATTTGAGATAACGGGACAGATCAGACCTATTTATTTAGATGAATTAATCGATAGTCCGGCTCCGTCTCTGGGTTTAGGAATTATTCAGTTAATTGTCGCTACACCCCAATTAGCACAGCAACGAGGAAAACCACTTTTAGAAAAAGCGATCGCTGAAATTGATGATCTAGTTTTCCAGCAAAAAGTTGTAGAATTAATTGAAAGAACCTTAGCCTATAAATTTACTAATCTTAGTCGCACGGAGTTAGAAGCTATGTTCGGATTAGATGATCTCAGACAAACTCGACTTTATCAAGAAGCTAAAGAAGAAGGTCGTGAAGAAGGTCGTGAAGAAGGTCGTGAAGAAGGTCGTGAAGAAGGTCGTGAAGAAGCTAAAACTGAAGCGATTGCTGGTTTACTGGCCTTAGGTTTAAGTATAGAACAGATTGCCACTGCTTTGCAATTAGAACTTACCAAAGTACAAGAGACAGCAGCAAAATTATCCTTCCCAGATTAGAAGGGTAAATTATCAAGTTTCTCCCCGATTTTACCCTATTCATTCATATTACGATAGGTAGCCACTGCCGAGGGAGAAATGCGATTGAGATAACGGAAAATCCAATATTTTAAGACTGTATCCAAGATAACGGGAAAAGTGGCGATAAAGAGAAAATTAAACTCGCGATTTTCCGGTAAACCGAAATGACGACTTAACCCTTCTAGGATCACTTCCCAACCGTGGGGAGAGTGGAAACCGACAAATATATCGGTAAAGAGAATAATTAAAAAAGCTTTAGCTGAATCGCTAAGATTATAGAGAATGCCATCGAGAAAAGACTTGACAATCTCGATTTCCCGACGACTAAAAGCGACAACAAAACCAAAGGCAATCAGGGAACAAATATCGGCGAAAATATTAGCGATCGCATTTAAACCTCGTTGGCGAAATTCTTCACTTAGTACCGCCGCTTTTTTGGTAATTTCTCCCTCGATTTCTTCGTTAGATAATTTGGGTGCTAAACCAATCATACCTCGAAAATGTAAAGCTTCCTCAAATCTTCTCAATTCCGAAAAAGCTTCTTCTTCTAGATCCTGATTGATAAAAATAAACTGTTCCTGTTGTTGGAAATATTTATTAACCAAGGGGGTGATCAGGAAAGTTTTGGTTAATTGCTGGGTTAATAAAGGAACAAT
The DNA here is from genome assembly GCF_020245805.1 of Microcystis sp. M179S2. Classification (NCBI taxonomy): domain Bacteria; kingdom Bacillati; phylum Cyanobacteriota; class Cyanophyceae; order Chroococcales; family Microcystaceae; genus Microcystis; species Microcystis sp. M179S2. The sequence goes on from NZ_JADBUE010000224.1 coordinate 8,815, forward strand.
AATTAACAGTAAAATAAACTTGAGAGAAATGGCTGTTTTATAACGAGAATTGCGAAATCTTTTTAAAACTGCCTCCTCCGATTCCTCCGCTTGGGGATCGATTTCCTGCTTAATGCGATTAAAAGTATTGACAAAAGAACGGGGTAAAACTCCCGGTTTTTCCGTAGCTTTTTGGGATTTATTGCTTTTGATCATTTCCTCATCTTCAAGACTACCCGCCGCTAAAAAAGAGCGATTTCTAGAAGTCTTATTTTTGGCTGTTTCCTGCTCAAAATTTCTGTTCTGGATACTTTTGGGAACATCTTGAATATCTTCTTGCCAATAATTACCTTGATATTTTCCGATAATACTATCGATAAACTGAAGTTTTTTCAGACAAACATCTGTGGTGACAGTAATCACCCCATTATTAATTGTCGGTTGATTTGGTCCGAAGGTATTAACGATCGAGCGACTAGCTTTAAACTCCGTCAATCTGACTTTAATTTTTTGCAGATAACCTTTAACTTCTGCGATAAAATAGGAATTAGTGGTACTGCCATAATTCGAGAACTCCGCTGCCACTTTTCGCCCTTGAAAATGCTTGTCTTCTATCTCCTTAATCTTCAAAGCTGCATGATAAGCCTCATCTAAAGAACGTTCAGGAGTTTGTAATAACCATTGATTAACACCTTGCAAAATCCGATTAAGATTCATAGGAAACAATTACTTCCACAAGGAAAAAAGCTAGAGTACCGATCAGTCATCTTAACAAATACAATCCAGAAAAAACGATGTCAATCATACCAATTTGGATCGAAGGTGGGACTCGATCGGGAAAAACCACCGCTTTAGTCGGGGAATTTCGGCGCTGGGTTGTTTCTCAACTTCAGTCCCAGGATTCATTGTATCTCGATCGACCGAAATCATCGCCCCTTCCCCGCTCGATCTTAGTTTTCGCTGCCAACGATGATAATAAACGAGAATTAGCCGATCAATTAGCCCTTGCTGTTAGGGGTAGCTATCCGATTCTCTGCAAAACCCCTTTAGGTTTTCTCACCGATGAAGTCATCCTGTTTTGGCCGTTAATTTTCGAGTCTTTAGGGCTAAAAGCGCAATTTCCCCGCCGATTACGCCCAGAAACAGAGCAGGAACTCGCCACCCGTCTCTGGCAACCAGCAATCGCTGAATTCTTCCAGCTTACTAGCATAAATGAATATCGTTTCGTCCGTCAAGTTCTCGATTTGTTGCAATTAGCCGGCGCTAGTGGTGTTCCCGCAGAAAAGATACCCGAAAGATTAGCCGACGGATTATCAGAAACAGATTTGAAACGAGTTTTAGCGATTAATGAGCAGGAAACACCAGAAAAAGTGGGAGAATTAATCATTCAATGGCGTGATTGGTCTCTAGAACGTGGTTTATTAAGTTATGGTATCATCTACGAACTCTATTGGCGCTATTTATTTCCTGATAGTCGTTATCAACAGCAACTATTAAAACGCTTCCGGGGAGTTTTTGCGGACGATGTGGACGATTATCCGGCTATTGCCAAGGATTTACTCAGTTTTTTCCTCGATCATGATTGTTTTAGCGTTTTTACCTACAATCCCCAGGGAAAAATTCGCTTAGGATTAACTGCCGATCCCGATTATCTACAAAAATTAGCGGCACGCTGTCAAATTATGCCATTATCTACCACTGAGGGGTTAGCTGCTCAGTTTAGCGAGACGGTTCTCTCCTTAATCAGCGACGGTAACTATCTTGGCAATCTTCCCGATCAATTCATCTCCCTGCAAACCACCTCTCGCGCCGAATTGTTACGGAAGACAGCCACAGCTATTATTCAAGCAGTCAAGCAAGGAGCAGTAAAAGCCGAAGAAATCGCCGTTATTGCCCCCGGTTTAGACGAAATCGCCCGTTATAGCCTGATGGAAATTTTAACCGGTGCCGGGATACCCGTTCAACCCCTCAACGAACAACGACCCCTGATCAGTTGTCCTCTGATTCGGGCATTATTGACCCTTCTCGCCCTTGTTTACGCAAATTTGGGGCGTTTAGCCCCCCAAGAGGCCATAGCGGAAATGCTGGTGATTTTTAGCCGTTATCGCTGGGATGAAGAAGAGAATTTAATTCCCGATATCGATCCAATCCGCGCCGGATTAATTGCCGATCATTGTTATCAAGTGCATCCGGAAAATCCTCGTTTATTAGCGATCGAAACTTTTCCCCGTTGGGATCGCTTAGGACAAAAAGCTTGTACTGCCTACGAAAGAATTTGTCACTGGATCGAAGGGATGAAAAAACGGCAGCAAGAGGCCAAACTTTTCCCGATTTTTGTCTTAAATCAAGCGATAGAACAATTATTAAACGATGGGGAAAATTTGCCCTTCGATCACTTGGCAGCTTTGCGAGAATTAATGGAAACTGCCCAACATTTTTGGGAGATCGATCGGCGTTTGCGTGAGAGTGAACCCTCTTTTCAAAGTGCCAGCGAAACTATTAGTCAGTTTATCCAACTTTTGCGCCGTGGTACAATTACTGCTAATCCCTATCCTGTGCGACAATTTATTAAATCTTCCTCAGCAGTCACCCTAGGCAATATCTTTCAATATCGTTCTTTTCGTTCTAGTCATCGTTGGCATTTTTGGCTAGATTGTTCCTCCCCACTCTGGGAACAAGGAGGTGCTGCTACTCTTTTTGCTGCGCCGATTTTTTGGCGAGAAAGTCCCTATCAACGCTGGACAACGGAAGCAGAATTAGAGGAAAATCAGGCACGTTTACAGAGAGTTTTAAGGGATTTATTAGCAAGGGTAAGCGAAAAAGTTATCCTCTGTCACAGTGATTTAGGAGTATCGGGAACCGATCAAACCGGACAACTTTTATCCTTAGTACAAGCGGCAAAAGAATATGATTAAGGACTAGAACAAAATTAACTTCTTGGTTAGGAGAGGCAAAAGGCAATAGGCAATAGGCAAAAATTTGGGTTGTAAATTAAAAGCTACCACCCCCGAACCACACAAGGGTTCTATCCAGCGCTCACAGTTTTGCTGATCCGCTAAACTTTTGATTGATGATACCAGTTTAGTTTTGATACCTTGACATTTAATCGGGGGAACAATGACGGTTGTTTTCATTAATAACTAATAGATAATTAAATGAATACACTGGGGGAAACATTGAAAATCTCTCCTAAAATTTTCCCTTGAGCTTTACTAATCGATCGCTTGCCATTAACAATCTCAGAAACCACACCCTTAGAACCAATTTTACCAACTAAATCAGCTTGTTTCATGTTGTTAGCTGACATTAAGTGTAATAATACTTCCTGCGGTGAAGCTGGTTCGGGTTGAGGTTGTTTGGCATCAAAATCCTTAATAATTGTCGCCATCAATTTAACCATCGCGGTTTCTTCTGGTAGTCGATCCTGTTTACTAATTAGATTAATCAGAAGATGACGCGCTTGCTCATATTCTTCCTCATTTTCAATAATCTTGGGTTGAAATTTAGTCAACAGTTGATTATAATTATTGTCATCAAGTGCTAGGGTCATTTTTCTTGCGGTTAGACTGAACTTTTTAGGTGTGTTACTACTTAACTTAAACCAGCGATTTTAACCAACCGTACCAAGCATCTAAACCTTCTCCAGTGGTAGCGGAAACTTGAAAAACTTTCAGATTGGGATTAACTTGATAGGCGTAATCTAAACAGCGATCGAGGTTAAAATTAACGTAGGGTAGTAGGTCTATTTTTGTCAAGATCATGACTTGAGAAGCGTGGAACATATAGGGATATTTAATCGGTTTATCTTCCCCTTCGGTGACGGAAAGAATGACGACTTTGGCATTTTCTCCCAAATCAAATAAAGCAGGACAAACTAGATTACCGACATTTTCGATCATGACTAAAGAATTCATCGGTGGATCGAGTTCGATTAATCCTCTCTCTACCATTGATGCTTCTAAATGACAACCTGTTCCGGTGTTAATTTGGATAACCTGACAACCGGTTTCACTAATTTTTTGGGCATCATTAGCTGTTGCTTGATCTCCCTCAATGACACTGATAGGAATAGCGGTTTTTAAATCGGCAATTGTGCGAGTTAAAAGGGTAGTTTTTCCCGAACCGGGGGAAGAAACTAGATTAAGAGCAACAGTTTTTCTCCCCTTCAACCAACCGCGATTTTGTGCCGCTAACAGATTATTTTTTGCCAGCAGATTTTGCTCAACTTGGAGAATATTACCATGAATTTGAGCGGGAATTTCCGCGGGATGATGGGGATGCTCATGCTCGTGATCGTGATGGCTATGACTAATAACAGTACCATCGGCTAAAATATGTTCATGGGTTCCCGTTTGCGGATTAGTTACCGTCACTTCCGAGTTATCAGAACAACCACAGGTTACACACATAAGGATTCTGTCTCCAACGATTTGAGATTTAATTCTTGACCCTGTAAAATGACTATATTGCGACTACCACATTGATCGCAGATTCCGTAGGGATATTCTAGTTCTAGCTCATTTCCGCAATCTTGGCACTGTCCTAAACCAGAAATTTCCAGAATCTCTAACATTGCCCCCTCTACATTAGTACCTTGACAACAGGTATCAAAACAAAAAGCGATCGATTCTGGCATAATTGCCGTTAGTTTACCAATCTCTAACACCACGCGCTTAACTTTCATTCCTCGGGAATGTTCTAAAGCAAGTTCGATAATATTTTGGGTAATTCCTAGTTCGTGCATTTTCAGTTATCAGTTATCAGTTATCAGGGAACAGGGAATAGGGAACAGGGAACAGGGAACAGGGAACAGGGAGAAGGGAACAGGGAACAGGGAACAGGGAAATTTCAACTAAAACCCCAAAACCCCAAAACCCCAAAACCCCAAAACCCCAAAACCCCAAAACTCCAACTATCTGTTTTTTTAGTTTTCACTTTTTCCTTTAAAACTGTCTCCTGTCTAATTAACATATTCTCGGTAATTGTTCACCTACTAACATATCGAGAATCCTTTTAGTGCCGAAAGCGGTTTTTAAGTAAACTAAATTGGGGGGAGAAGCGACGACTTCCCCGATACAAGCGGCAAAAATGCCGTCAGGATGGGAACGCATCACTGCTAAAACGCGATTTTCCGCCTCCGGTGGCACGACAAGGACTAATTTCCCCTCATTTGCTAGATAAAGCGGTTCTAAACCCAATAATTCGCACATTCCTCGCACTTCTTCCCGGATGGGGATCGCCGTTTCCTGCACCTGTATTCCCACCCCAGAACTTTGGGCAAATTCGTTTAAAACCGTGGCTAATCCGCCTCTAGTGGCATCCCGCATCGCTTTGACTTGCGGACAAACGGCCAGAATTGCCGAAATTAAAGAATTCAAGGCTTGACAATCGCTTTCGATTGTGCATTGTAGGTCTAATTCGCCCCGGGCCATCAGAATGGCGGCACCGTGATCCCCCAGAAAACCGTTAAGCAAAATGCGATCACCAACTTGTAAATTATTGGCACTGGAATGGATTCGGGCCGGAATTACCCCCACTCCAGAGGTATTAATAAATATTTGATCCCCTTGTCCCCTGGGAACGACTTTTGTATCCCCGGTGACGATTTTTACCGCTGCTTTGTCGGCGGCTATTTTCATGCTGGTAACGATGGTTTTTAGGGTGTCGATAGATAAACCTTCTTCGAGGATAAAACTACAACTGAGATAGAGAGGAATTGCCCCACCGACAGCCAAATCATTAACAGTTCCATTGACTGCTAAACTGCCAATATCACCCCCCGGAAAGAATAGGGGAGAAACCACATAGGAATCGGTGGTAAATGCCAAGCGATCGCCTATTTTAGCTAAATCTTTAATCTCAAATCGGGCTTGATCTTCAAGGGGTGCCAGTAAGTTATTATCGAAGTTATTAACGAATATCTCGTTAATTAAATCCCGCATTGCTCTGCCACCGCTGCCATGGGAGAGAGTGATATTTGTGTCGGTAATTTTTGTTTTTTTAAATTTTAAAGAAGCTGAAGGAGTGCTAGTCATAGGTGAGGTAGTAAGTTTTCGTTTTGGGTAGTCGGTGGTCGATAGCAAATTAGGTTACACTTTATCTTGATCAGAAACGCTGTCATAGCTTACTGCTAGATTAGCTTAATGGGTTTCTGGTATTTCTCGCACTTTTTCTACAGTTAAGTCCAAGGCTTGAGCAATTTGTTCTACCGTTAAACCTAAAGCCAATAAACGCGGCACAGATTCTAGTTTACCTTCCAGTTTACCTTCCAGTTTACCTTCCAGTTTACCTTCCAGTTTACCTTCCAGTTTACCTTCCAGTTTACCTTCTTCTCGAACGTCTTGAAAATAACGGGTTTGTTTCAGTTCATCTAAACTAAACATGGCTTCTATCTCCCGGCGACTTAGACGTGGTAATTTATAAATAAGGATCGTTTCTATTAATTGTAGGAGGTTTTGCGGTTGGGTAAATTCAGTTCGCACTCGTTCAATAAGTTGTTTGGCTGTTGCCACTGCTTGATTTTCTTTAGCAATAATTAATTTTATAGTGGCAATACCGAGGGAATCTTGATTAATATCATCTAGTTCATCTAAATAGATTCGCGTCACTTTCCCAGATGTCAATAAGTCTTGATAACGTACAACCTGATCTGATTCTACCCGACGATGGGGATAAATGACCACCCCGCGCCAATCATTGTTAAAAGCAGTTTTACTGAGATATAAGAAGATTTCAGCAAAGAAACGGCCATAAAAATTCTGATCATCTTGAAATTGCACCTCGCAGAAATAAATAGGAATGCTAGGATCGGTAATATTGGGCAAAAATACGCCATCAATACGAAAAGCTAGTTGCTTGATTTCGACGGAATCAAAGCGGTAATTCTCGGCTTCTCCGGGGGAAAGGTTGATTAATTCAAAGAAAATTGACGGATAAGATTGAAAAAGATCATAAAAAATACTGTCGGTTTTCATGCCCAGACTTGTGGTGTAAACTATGCAAAAATATAGAGATAGAGAGTTTTCCTACTAATTAGCCTGATTATAGCAGTTATCTTTGCCAAAACAAATGCTAAAAGCTGGTCTGCAAAAAGCTAATAGCTAAAATAACTGACAACCGATCGAGTCTAAACATCTCCCCCATGTCAGGGCGCTATAGCTGACAGTGAGTCGCTATAATAGAATTCGCCGATCGCTAACTTCTCCCTCGGTAAAATTTCTATGACTGGAAGACTGAACAAGCTACAACAAGATTTAAAGAACATAGAAACGGAAGTGGCAAATTTAGCCGAAAGAATGCGAGAAAAATACCGAATTTATCTTGATTTACTCGGTGAATCTCTCTATAAACAGGCGATCGGGGCAGTGTATCATATCTGTACCCGTTACTATGGGGGGGAATTTCTGGCCCTCTCCCACAGCAATCGTCAGAAACTACAAGAGGAGATCAAAGCTCTAGGACAAGAGGCTAAAGCCAGTTTACAGCAATTGGGCGAGCAGAGCTTCGAGGGAGGGGCATTTTCAGGGGTAGGATTCTCTAAAAGTCCAGCAGAGACAGTTAACACCCCAGATTTCTGGAAGCTTTTTCTAGACAAACGGGAAAATCTAGCCGCAACTGGAGAGATTAATAACCCCGATATTTTACTTTATTGTTGTCGAGTGCTGGAAAAAAACTGTGTCGAGATTCTCAATCATCTCTCTAAACAAATTAATCAGCAACTACAAAAAGCTTATATTCTTCCCCCTCATCTACCCAGTCAAATTATCGATATGGCAATTCAAGCGGGAGAAGAAGGACAATCCCTAGGTGGAGGAAATAATATGTTAAACATTCTAGTGGAAGCTAAAAACCCTGAACCAGAGGAAGAAAAAGATGAAGATGAAGATGATGGGGATGATCATGATTTTTCAAGTGGCAAAGTCACTAAAGTAACGGCGATTCATCTACGAATGGCTGAACTGGAATTTGCTGATACGCGCTTAAGTGTCGAAAGAAATCAAATTCGCTCCCTTTGGGAACAATTAAATCGTCTAGGGGAACAATATCATCGTATTCGCAAAGAATATACTATCGCTCAAGCGGAAGCGGCATGGCGCAGTAGTTGGTACGATTAATCAGTTATGATCAAACAGGGGTATCAGGGAAGCATAATACTGGGAAATTTGGAATCAAGAGGCAATTATGAAAGGGGAAATACCCGACTGGGTGAGATTACAAAAAGCCTTATCTGTAGAAGCGGAAAAAGGTTATCCCGATCTTCAGGGAAATCAATACCGTTTTAGCGAGTTTTTCTGTCTTAGTTTCGGGGATAATCCTCCCGTGGGAATTTCCACCAGTGAGAGAAATCGCTGGCGAGAATTAGCCCAAAAATTTGCCCAATATTCCCAGTTTAATCCCAGACAAAGACAACAATTAGTCACCGAAACTCGCAATTTTTTACAACAATTACGGCAAACTTTAGAAGCAACCCCCACCCCAAAAGAACCAGCTGTGGCGAAAATTATTAATACCACTCCCATCACGACAAAGGCTATTTCTCCACGGCAAGTTACCCTCGAACAACCCTTGAAATATCTAGCGGAAGTGGGAGAGAGAAAAGCTGGTCTTTTAGAAAAATTAAACCTCCACAAAGTTGAAGATTTATTATATTATTATCCCCGGGATCATATTGATTACAGTCGTCAAGTCAATATCGCCAATTTAACCGAGGGGGAAACGGTAACTTTAGTGGGGAATGTCAAGCGCTGTAATTGTTTTACTAGCCCCAAAAATACCAAGTTAGCTATCTTTGAATTGCTCTTACAGGATCGCACTGGACAGATAAAATTAAACCGTTTTTATGCGGGAACTCGCTATACTAATCGTGCTTGGCAAGAAGGACAAAAAAAACTCTATCTGGTGGGTTCGGTGGTGGCGGTTAGTGGTTTAGTCAAAGCGGGTAAATATGGGTTAACTTTAGAAAATCCTGAATTTGAATTATTAGACAGTTCTGGGGCAAGTATTGAGTCCTTAAAAATCGGGCGTATTCTGCCGGTTTATCCCCTCACCGATGGAGTACCCGCCGACCTAATTAGAAAGGCTGTAGTCGCCGCTTTTGGGGCAGTAGAGGCGATAAAAGACCCCCTACCTTTCGGTCTAAGAAAACAATACGGATTAATCGATTTAAAAACGGCAATTACTAACATTCATTTCCCTAATAATGCCGAGATTCTAAGTCAAGCGCGACGGCGATTAGTCTTTGATGAATTCTTCTTTTTACAATTGGGTTTTCTGCGGCGGCGGCAACAGTATCGTCAGACACAGAAAAGTGCTGTTTTTAGTGCTAAGGGTCAACTAATTGATCGATTTAATCAGATAATTCCCTTTCAATTAACTAATGCTCAAAAACGAGTTATTGAAGAAATTTTAGAGGATTTAGATTCTAGCACCCCGATGAATCGTCTTGTGCAGGGGGATGTGGGTTCTGGCAAAACAATTGTCGGAGTTTATGCTATTTTAGCAGCCCTACAATCCGGTTATCAAGCGGCATTAATGGCTCCCACGGAAGTTTTAGCAGAACAACATTATCGTAAGTTAGTTAGCTGGTTTAATCTCTTACATTTACCCGTAGAATTATTAACTGGTTCCACAAAAACCGCTAAACGGCGAGAAATTCACGCCCAATTAGAGACAGGAGAATTACCACTTTTAGTGGGAACTCATGCCCTAATTCAAGATGCAGTTAATTTCCGCAAATTAGGTTTAGTTGTTATTGATGAACAGCATCGCTTTGGGGTACAACAAAGGGCAAGATTATTAAGCAAAGGAGAGTCTCCCCACGTTTTAACCATGACAGCAACACCGATTCCCCGTACTTTAGCTTTAACCCTGCATGGGGATTTGGATGTGAGTCAAATTGACGAATTACCCCCCGGCAGACAACCGATTCAAACCAGCGCTTTAAATGGGAATCAAAGAAGGGCTGCCTATGATTTAATTCGGCGTGAAATTGCCCAAGGCAGACAAGCTTATGTGATTTTTCCCTTGATTGAAGAATCGGAAAAATTAGATGTTAGGGCTGCGGTGGAAGAATATCAAAATTTATCAGAAAAGATTTTTCCCAATTTTAATATCGGTTTACTCCATGGTCGCATGAGTTCCGCCGAAAAAGAGGAAATCTTAACAGCTTTTCGCGATAATATTCTGCAAATTATTGTCTCAACTACGGTTATCGAAGTGGGGGTGGATGTTCCCAATGCCACGGTGATGTTAATTGAAAATGCCGAACGTTTTGGCCTTTCACAATTGCATCAATTACGGGGGCGCGTGGGCAGAGGTTCCCATCAATCCTATTGTTTACTTTTAAGTGGCACTAATAGTGCTAATTCCCGTCAAAGATTAACGGTTTTGGAACAATCCCAAGATGGCTTTTTTATCTCGGAAATGGATATGCGATTTCGCGGTCCGGGGGAAGTTTTAGGACAACGACAATCGGGTTTACCAGATTTTGCCCTCGCTAGTTTAGTCGAGGATCAAGAGGTGTTAGTTTTGGCAAGAGATGCTGCCGAAAAAATTATGTTAGATGATCCCCATTTAATCACTTTGCCCAACTTGAAACAAGCTTTAGAGGCTAAATATCAACGGATGTTAGGAGCGGATATTTTAACTTGATTTATATGTTCAGTGATCAGTAAACAGTAATACTAAATCCAGTTATTAAAAACTGATTATTTATTCTCCGTTTTGCATAGCCCATACTCAAGGGATTTACTATTACTTTCGATTTTATCACTCAATCCAAGCCTTTGGGGGGTTCTACCCCCCAAACCCCCCGTTGGGGGCGTGGCGCCGCCCCCAAACCCCGGAGCGCATTAGTTTTTCGGTGGGATGCTTACACGCGGCTGCTGACACATCTGTAATAATTTAGGAGTCACTGATAATTGCTGATTGTCGGTATTTCTACAAATGTGAGATGCACCCAATCAGTAAACAGTGATCAGTAATCAGTAAACAGTAATCAATAATCAGCGAAAAGACAGCAGCAAACTGGCATTTGATGAGGCTCACTTAATACATACTGCTCACTCAAAACTTAAAACTCAAATCTGATAACTGATAACTGATAACTGATAACTGATTCAATTAACCAAATTTAATCATTTCTCGTCCTGCCATCACGGGTAATTCCCCTTTTAAAATCGGAATTAATGTCTCGCGAATTCTGTCCGCATCGGGGGGACATCCCGGCATAAAAATATCGATGGGAATGACTTGATGGACGGGCAGCACTTGATCTAATAATTCGGGAACGATACCGGGTTCTTCTGGTAGTTGAGGTGTGTTATCTCCTAACTCTAAATAAGCTCTTTTTAGCACGGGATCGGCAGTTCCCAACATATTCCGCATAGCGGGAACGTTAGCAGTCACAGCGCAATCACCAAAAGAAACGACGGTTTTGGTATTTTGACGGACTAGATGAATTAGTTCTAAATTATCCTGATTAGCGATCGCTCCTTCCACTAAACAGACATCGACATTTTCGGGATAGGTTTTCAGATCGCAGCCGACGGGACTATATACCACGTCAACTTTTTCGGCTAATTCTAACAGCCATTCATCCAAATCGAGGAAGGACATATGGCATCCCGAACAACCGGCTAACCAGACAGTAGCGAAGCGAATTTTAGACATAATTTTAATTCCTTGTTTGTTAGGTTTGGGCAATAGTGATTACTAGCTAATAGAAAAGCGGCTGTTTACCGAGGGGCGGGTTTTTGCCTGTCTCGACAAGTTCCTGATTATCTGCAATTAAAGAAAAAAGATCGATCCCCTTCCATTCTTGCAAAAATTCACAGATTAGCTGTGGTGTCCAATTTTCACCTCTAAAAAACTTAAATTTTTTCGTGTGGACATTGAGAAAAAAATGCAAGATATTACATTGATCCTGCGCCCCGAAAATAGTCCCCTTGACTGTCCAATTATCCACACTACTGGCGTAATCCTCGATCGCCCGATCTGCCGCCGCCACACGCTCTCGGTATTGATCACAGAATTGACGAAGCATCTGGGGAAATCGTCCAACTTCGGCGAAAAGTTCGATCGCAGACCAAGCTAAATTGGTTGGTTGAGATTGATAATCCACCAGGGATAGACAGCGATGCAAGGCTTGCAGAAAGATCTGTTCGAGATTTGTATCATTCATAACATTATTGATTCCCTTGACGCAGTAGGACAGACCAACCATATTGAGCTTGAGCGATTTCGTGAGCAGAAGGCTGATTCATACCCTGATTGATCACTAAATCCGATTCTAAGATTTCGTGTTGTAGAAAGACACGATCAATCGCCGTTCCCTGTCCTCGCGCCATCCTCAACCAAGCCTTTGCCATATCAATACTAGGCCAAAATTCATACTGACTGACACCGCTACCGAAAGCGTAGTTTTTTGCTCGTTGAGTTTCCCGAGCAGAAATACCGCAGTAATCGGAAATCAAGCGAATATCTTCATTCATCCCCATAATCTCGTCATACAGAGCCATTTCCGCCCGCAGATACTTGGCATAAATACCTAGATGTCCCCAACGAGCGTTTTGAGAATCTACCATTTTTTGCTAACGCGTCCACTGGTGTTCAGTCCTGGCGTTAACTAAAAATTCCAACTTCGATCGATCTTCCTCTTTTTCAGAAACGGCGGAACCCTTACGGAATATGGCTCCCGTTGGACAAGCTGCAACACATTTGCCGCAGGAAGTACAAGCAGAAACGCTGCCCCAAGGCTGATCCATTCCCGCGATAATTTTATCTTTTTCGCCGCGATAAGCCAGATCCCAAACGTGCGCCCCTTCAATTTCATCACAGACTCGCACACAACGGGTACAGAGAACACAACGATTATGATCGATACCAAAAAGATGATGGGAAATATCCACTTCTCGCTTGGGAAAACGGTAGGGAAAACGACTATGATCCATACCCACTTCGATGGCTAAATCTTGTAATTCACAGTTACCATTAGCCACACAAACTGCACAAACGTGATTACCTTCAGCGAATAATAATTCCACCGTCATGCGGCGATATTCTTTCAGTTTTGGGGTATCGGTATGGACCACCATGCCTTCCGCCACTTCCGTTACACAGGCAGGTAATAATTTATTAATACCTTCAACTTCTACTAAACATAAGCGACAGGCGGCCACTTCGGAAACCCCGTCCAGATGACAGAGGGCGGGAATTTTTATTCCTACCTGACTAGCTGCCGCCAGAACTCGCGAACCCGCTTCGATCGCTACATCTTTACCATCAATGCTTAAAGTGATTACGGACATAAAAATTATTCTCCTTGAGGATAATATCCCTCTCCTTCCCATAGGCCACAGTTTGTGGCTAAGGGTGGGATTTTTACAGAAAGTTTTAACCTAGACAATCGGCTAAGTCTTTTGCGGGGGTGGTAATCGGCTGCAGGTGATAGGTATCGGAGAGGAATTTGAGGACGTTGGGGGAGATAAATGCCGGTAAAGTTGGTCCCAGACGGATATTTTGCATACCTAGATGTAGCAGGGTGAGCAGTACAGCGATCGCTTTTTGTTCGTACCAAGAGATAATTAGGGAGAGGGGTATCTCGTTGACGCTAACGTTAAAAGCGTTGGCTAATCCTAGGGCGATTTTGATGGCACTATAGGCATCGTTACATTGTCCCAAGTCCATTAGCCGGGGTAATCCTTCGATACTACCTAATTGTTTGTCGAAAAAGCGGAATTTTCCACAGGCAAGGGTTAAAACGATGCAATCTTCGGGAACTTGTTCCACGAATTCGGTGTAGTAATTGCGATCGGGTTTTGCCCCATCGCAGCCCCCAACCAGAAAGAAGTGACGGATTTTACCCTGTTTAAGGGCATCAACCACCGTATCAGCGACACTGAGAACGGTATTGTGGGCAAATCCCACCATTACCTGCCGAGGTTCGCTTATTTCAGTAAATCCGGGCAATGACTGCGCTTTAGCAATCACGGGACTAAAATCGATCGCACCGTCCACTGTTTCTAAGCGGTTAATATGGGCATAACCCACAGGTCCGAGGGTAAAAAGTTTACTTTCATAGTTTTCGTGGGGGGGCATGAGACAATTAGTAGTTAAAACTATTGCCCCCGGAAACTTAGCAAATTCTTTAGTTTGATTTTGCCAGGCGGTGCCATAATGACCGTAGAGATGGGGATATTTTTCTTTGAGTTTTGGATAACCGTGAGCGGGTAATAATTCTCCGTGGGTATAGACTGTTATCCCAGTATTGGCAGTTTGTGCCAGTAAAGCCGCTAATTGTTTAATATCATGGCCGGAGACTAAAATGGCTTTACCTAGACGCGGATTTAAGGGAACATTTGTCGGTATGGGATGACCGTAGGTTTCGGTATGACCTTGATCTAATAATTCCATGGCCCGCAGGTTTGCTGCCCCAACTTTTAGACAGATTGCCACCCAATCATTCAGGTTTAAATCACTGCGATCAATTGCCGCTAAAGTCTCTTGGATAACCTGATAAACTGAGTCATCCTCTTGACCTAATTCCTGAGCGTGGAAAGTATAGGAAGCCAGACCTTTAACTCCGTAGATAGCGGTTAACTTTAGGGAAAAAATATCGAGGTCTTGTACTTTTTCAATTAGTTCTAAGGATACTTCTTGACCTTGGCTGACTAGGCTCTCATTAAAATTAGGCTGATAGTTAGCAAGTGCAGACCAGTCCACCGATCCCAATTGTGCTTTTAAATTTTCCCGAATCTCTAAACAACGCTGAATATAATCGGTAAAACGTCTTTGATCGAAGTTCACATTGGTCATGGTGGCGAAAAGCGACTCGCAGGTAAAAATATCGGCTTCGCGAGTAGATATCGCCGCTTCTTTGGCTTTTAAAACCACCGATGCTAATCCCCGCAGACAATAAACTAATAAGTCTTGAACGGCGTTGACTTCGGGACTTTTTCCACAGGCTCCCCACTGATGACAACCATTACCACTAGCGGTTTGTTCGCATTGTTCACAAAACATAAGTTTTCTCTCTTTTTTCAGTGGATTGACAGATTGTTGCGATTTTTTTCTACTAAATTTAATTCTGCTTTTTTGAAAGTTAGTTATCGGCCCTCACCCGGCAGGAATTATGGATTTTACGACTGGAAAGCTTGTCTTGACAGCCTCTACTCTCTGAACTATGTTTTTATTCTCTCACTTTTTTTGCTGGTTGGGTTCTGATTTTAGATTTCCTCAAGAATTACTGATTAAACAATTATTTAGTTGTCTTAAGTAAATTAAGTATTTTTGGTGATTTTTATGATATAATGAGCGAGATTTTCGATTTTTAGGTGGGTATTTGCCAGTGTCATAGCAATCGGTCTCCTGATTAGGATAGAAAGTTGGAACTTAAGAGTTATTATCGCCTAACTGTGATGATGGGATTGCTTTCGACATAGATAGTTATCTCTTTTTTTATTTACTTAACTTAGCAATGATTGAAACCGCTCATCTCCCCGAATCTGCTCAAAATCTTTATCTGTTTTCGCCAGATACTGATATTTGACATCAAGACTGATGAACGATTTATTTGATTAGTGGTATTCCGATATCTTTGCAGATTTTATTAGCGAGAATATCCCTAATTTCCGTATGTCTTGGAATCGCAGATCTTTTATTTAATTGGGGGTTAAACCACCAAGAATGGCTAGGACTTGCTGAAAAAGTATGGGCGAAGCATTCGGATAGAAAATCTACGGTTTCACCGATAGGTTATTGTCCGAATGCTTCGCCCCTACAGGACGCGGGCCGATGAAGACGCAAGGTTTTGAACGACGATTCTCTCAAAATCTTGCACCTGTGAGAGCAAAACAGAACCCTAAAACTCTTACCTCGTCTATATTTCACATTTATTCAGCAAGCCCTATCTACCAATCTATCTGAACAGGATATTTTGCTAATATTGAATCATGGCTAATCAGTCTAGCATTTTCAAGATTAGCTTGAGCAACTAACAAGCGGTCAAATGGATCTTTATGGATGTTAGGTAAAGTATTTAAAGCTAAAACATGGCTGACTGTAATTAATAAAAGGCCAATTTGGTTAGTTTCCTGCTGAGTATTAATCATTTCTGCTAAAGGTATCTTGAGTGATAGTTTACCTAGTTGTAGTTTGATTTGCATTTCCCAAATACTTGTAATACTAAGTAATAGCGTATTACTAGGATCTCTACACAGTTCTAAAGCTCTTTGAGAGAGTTTTTCTGGTTCGCTATCCCACCAAATAAATGTATGGGTATCTAAAAGAAATTTCATGATTCACCTGTCCAAAATTCTTCAGGAAGTGGCTCATCAAAATCTTCGCTAGTCCTAATTTTTCCAGCGTGTAGTCCTGGTTGTCGTAACTTAGGAGAAGGAGTTTCAGACGTTGTTTTTTCAGTATCTCCCCAAGGAATTAGACGAGCTACAGGCTTGTTTCCTTCGGTTATAATAATTTCAGTATCTACCTTTATTAAGGCAAGTAGTTCTTGTAAAGTTAACTGTACTTGATTGAGATCAATAGTTTTGTTTGACATGAATAATTTTCTCTCTTTATTTACTTCACAAAATAAAACAGGATTCAGTGATAACTGCCTCACAAGTTAATAAAGGGTTGGCAACTTTTTCCCATTGCTGAATTGACCAATTGTGATAATTATCACTCCGGTATGTCTTGGAATCGCAGATCTTTTATTTAATTGGGGGTTAAACCACCAAGAATGGCTAGGACTTGCTGAAAAAGTACGGGCGAAGCATTCGGGCAATAACTTATCGCTGAAACCGTAGATTTCCTATCCGAATGCTTCGCCCCTACAGGACGTGATCGATAAACTGTTTGCGTTTCATACAACAATTTTCTCTTCTTGGTAGTTTCCCCTAGTAGCGGCAATTGCTTCCTGTTTATTCAATTCTAATGCTTCGCTAAGAGTAATTTTTAGGGTTTCTAATAACTGATCACGAGATGCTTCTTGACAGTTAACTCCCGGAATTTCTTCTATCCAACCAATCCACCAATCTCCGTCTGGCTGAATGATAGCTGTGTAGGTGTTAGTCATAGAATATCTCCTTAGCTAAAATACAAATATATATTATTATACTCGATTTAGGAAACTCTGAAACTGCTCATCTCCCCGAATCTGCTCAAAATCTTTATCCGTTTTCGCCATATCTTGATATTCGGTATGGAGGTTGTCAGTCAGGAATTATTGCATCAATCATTTCTCTCCGATTCTTGCGATAAATATAGAAATCGCTATCTAAAGTTAACACAGAACTGCTTTCAATTAATTCAGTCATCCTCACCAAACAAGCATCAGCAAAAGACATGGGAACGGATTGATAACGCTGTCTTAATTCTCGGATGACTTTGACTTCATCATTTAGGCTAAAATCTATTTTAATTGTTCCCCGTTCAATTAAAGACATTATTGCATCTTCACTCCCATAAACATCTTGTAAAATAAAACAGGATTCAGTGATAACTGCCTCACAAGTTAATAAAGGTTTGGCAACTTTTTCCCATTGCTGAATTGACCAATTGTGATAATTATCACTCCGGTCGAGAACGGCGACTAAGACCCCCGTATCTAGAATTACTCTTTTAAGCATATTAGACTAGATGCTTCTTTTTAAATTCCCTCTTTTTTAGGGATAAATCTCCTTTACCACTGTCTAAACACCCCACTAAGTCTCCGGCTGATTCTAAAGCAGAAATTTCTCTTTCTCCCTCATGAATTGCTGTCTTATCTGCTTTAAGTTGCAAAAATTCAATAAACTCTATTACTTGTTGTTGTTGTTGTGGGTTGAGGGTTTGCAGTTTTTCTAAAATGGTTTGTTGGTGGGTGTTTGCCAGTGTCATAGCAATTGTTCTCCTGATTAGGATCGAAAGTTGTGACTTAAGAGTTATTATACCCTAATTCTGATGATAGGATTGCTTTCGACATAGATAGTTATCTCTTTTTTTATTTACTTAACTTAGCAATGATTGAAACCGCTCATCTCCCCGAATCTGCTCAAAATCCTTATCCGTTTTCGCCATATCCTGATATTCGACATCAAGATTGATGGCGCTTTGTAAGTTTTCGATAGCTAATTCCACATTGTTTTGTAAGCCATAACAGCAAGCTTTATTGTAGTAAGCATTAGCATCATTTGAATTAATTTTAATAGCACGATCACAAGATTCT
Source organism: Microcystis sp. M179S2 (assembly GCF_020245805.1). NCBI lineage: Bacteria > Bacillati > Cyanobacteriota > Cyanophyceae > Chroococcales > Microcystaceae > Microcystis > Microcystis sp. M179S2. Next base: position 26,999 of record NZ_JADBUE010000224.1, read on the forward strand.
AATGCATCTTTATATCGTCCCATACAAGTTAAAACATATCCTCGATTATCCCAAGTATCAGGGTAATCGGGTTTAATTTCTAAAGCTCGATCGTAGGATGCGATCGCTTCTTCAAATCTGCCTAAATCATCTAACGCAACCCCTCGGTTGTTCCAAGCTTCATGGTAATCGGGTTTAAATTCTAAAGTTCGATCGTAGGATGCGATCGCTTGTTCTAATCTGCCTAAATTAAATAACGCAACCCCTCGGTTGTACCAAGCTTCATGGTCATCGGGTTTAATTTCTAAAGCTCGATCCCAGGATGCGATCGCTTCTGCAAATCTGCCTAAAGTACCTATCGCAATCCCTCGGTTGTACCAAGCTTCATGCTTATCGGGTTTAATTTCTAAAGCTTGATCGAAGGATGCGATCGCTTCTTCTAATCTGCCTAATTTATGCAACGCAATCCCTCGGTTGTCCCAAGCTTCATGGAAATCGGGTTTAATTTCTAAAGCTCGATCGTAGGATGCGATCGCTTCTTCAAATCTGCCTAAATTACCTAACGCATTCCCTCGGTTGTTCCAAGCTTCATGGTAATCGGGTTTAAATTCTAAAGCTCGATCCCAGGATGCGATCGCTTGTTCGTATTCTTTTCCCATTTGATGAATTAAGCCTTTTTCATGCCACAATTCAGATGCTTGAACAGGATCGAGAGATGGGGAATCGCTTAAATAGGCCTTAATTTCGGCTAACTTTTCCTGTCGTTGTTGGGGAGTGAATTGTTGATAGGTATCGAGATCGCTGTCTAAATAAACCAGTCTTATAATTTCTCTTTCCAATATGTCCTTATCCGTCGGAAATTCATAAACTCCCGAATACCAATCAAAAAAATCCGACGCACGACGAATAAAATACCGCAAGGCAAATTCCGGCAATAGGAATACTAAAGTAAAGGGAAATTGCCGCTCAAATCGCTCACGGGATAGGTTTAAATAGCCTAAAATCTTAGGAACTCCGGCCCAGGTTCCCCCATAAACCGGACTTTGACTCGACAAGAAATAGCCTTCACTTTCCGCTTCTTCGTAGCGCAGTAGTGCATTTTCTAAACCGCGCACAAAAAGAATGTTTAGATTGGTATAATTTGGTAGATCGACAATTTTCTCATACAAATTATCGGTTTCTGAATCAAGCTGCAGGACTTGAATATTTTTATTAGGTAAATCTTGACTGATTCCCCGAATAATCTCATCAGCTTGCACGGGAGAACAGCGAACAAAGAGTAAATTAAAGCCATTTTTTCGTCTCAGCGATCGCAGTAATGATTGATAGGATTCTGCTGCTGTTAGGGGTTGCTCTTCTAGCAATCCTTCAAAATCCGACTCCTGAGAGTTAGTTAAGGGTTTTAATTTTTGGTTTGTCATTATTATATATAGCTGTATTCAGATTTATGAGGTACAATAATTTTCTCACCTGTTCCCTGTTTCCCGCTCCCCATTCATCATTTATAATTCATCATTCATAATTCATAATTCATCATTAAACTCCTTAATTTTGGTAATTAAAGGATGCACATCATACCAACTTTTCAACTCTGCATCTGCATCAAAATAAGCATATTGTAAAATACAACGATTGAATAATAATTTACGATGAGCTTCATCATTTTGAATTTCGTTGGTACGATATACCTTAGCCAGAATTTTCCACTGCTCGTGTTCTACTGTTCTCTGATAGACATCTCTAGCTTGAGTTATTGCTCTTTGAGCAGCTTTTGCGGTAATAGGTAAAGCATCCACATGATCTAAAGCGGTTTGCATTAATAAAATTAGGTTTCGTACATGACCTCCAGTCATTAAACATAATCGCTCCAGAACTTCTTGACTTTCAAAAATATCTGTTTCTAGCTTTTTCGTCGGTAAAAATTGCTGCGTTCTTTTCTCAATAATAGCCTTAATTTTTGCCATACCATCGGGATTAATAGTACGATCAAGATTGCGGATCATAATCATCGGTAAAACCATCGGGTCATTATCATAAATATCCCTTAGATCATTGGCCCGATTAGAATAGGCCATTGAAATAGGTATAGTATAAATCAAATGACAATTTAACCCCTTTAATTGATTAGCTCGATCTAAAAAAATCTCATCATGATTAGTTTTATGATCTCGCCGATATATCGGTACAATGCGATCTAAGTTATCAACAATTACCACTAATTTTGTTGAATTATCTAAGACAGTTTTGCTATTATCAATAAACTCATTTAGTGCTGTTAACAGCGTAACAGTATGAGGATTGATTTTATTTCTTATTTCTTGTCTTTGACTGGGAATTGCCCGAATCGCCGCAGATAATTTACCAAAGTATTTAATCAAGTCTCCCGTTTCTAATTTGACATCTTCCACTTTAATCTCTGTTAAAGCTAAATCAATTAAATCCTGCCAACGGGATTTTATCCAGTTTTTTAAGGGGGTTGAATTAGCCTGTTTTAGTTGTTCTAATAAATGGCGCGTACAGGCAATGAGAATATCTGTATATTGAGCATCTTCTGGATCGATATCGTCTTCATCTGCCGCAAAATAAACAACAAAACAATTTTTTTGCTCTAGATATTTTTTCAGCCGCAATAATTCCGTGGATTTCCCCCCTCCTCGATGTCCTGTGTAGAGTTGATGGGTGTACTCTGTTGGCAGCGAACGAATAATTTTTCTGCCCAAATCTTGACAAACATCGGCATCTGCTCTCACTGCTTTTAGATCCACATAAAAGGGACTATCGGCAGGTAAAGGAACTGGTTTAAAGACACCAACAAGATTAGCGATCAATTGTTCAGACATAGGCGACTATAGCTTGATTGATGTCATTATTATAACAATACTTATTGACAAGATGTTATACCAAATCCGCTTTTAATATTACCACTAACTCTCGATCGAACTTCAAAAACCCAGTTATGGATTTTTTCCCCCTACTCCCCACTCCCGATTAAAATTGAATTGCACTCATATCTAGGGATAAAAAGCGATCGAGTCCTAAATACATCCAATAAATAGAGTTTGGGGATTCCTGAATAGTTTTTTGAAATCCCAAGGCTGCGGCTAATTTCTCATAATCGGGATGAATAATCAAAGTATGTAAATCGCAGAGATTAGGAAAATCTAAGGTCATTATCTGGAGAGTTTTTTGGGCATCTTGCAGAAAAATTAAACGATATTTTTCTAAATAATTAGCATCAATCATCCAACTGCGAATAAATACCGAAAGACAATTTTCATCTCCCACGGATGCCATTTTAAAAGGATCCTGTTCATTGATCGCACTTAGATGTAAACTCTTGTTAGGAGAGGAAAAAAAATTCGCTTCCGACTCGTTTGCGGTGGGATAGAGGAGATAAAAACCGACGGGATTAAGATTATCTACCCGACGCAAAACTCGCATACCTGTAGTGTAATCTTTTGCCCAACCCCGCAACAGACGAGAAATGCGATGGGGAATTGCTTCAGCATTGCGATTCATCCAGTTATAATTGCGTGTCAGCAAGTTAGCCACAGGAATCGCATCACAACGGGGATTAAATTGATCTAATTGCAATTCTACAGATGATTCCGAGCTATCAGGCTCTAAAATCCCCGTAATTGGCTTGATTTTAATTCTGGTTGTGTTGCCGTCAAAAATTTTTTCGATTAAACCAAGGGCCGCTAATTTATCTAACATCATACCCGCCGAGCGTTCGCTGCCCTGATCCTGATCCTGATAAAATAAATCCGATGCTTGCCGATGGGTACAGATAATGGCAGTGGTGGGAAAAATTAACTGGGATAAAGGGGGTTTTGCCTGTCCCTCCTTGGCGATCGCATAAATCCAGAGACGCAGAAAACAAGTGGCACGCACCCGGGTTAATCCCACTCTCCCCACCAAGCGCTCGATCATTTGTTCTTGTTTTTCCCAAGAATACCAAATTTTCAGGTGTTTGCTCTCCATCTTTTCGGTCCTAGATTCTGACAACGATTATACTTGATACTTCACCCCACTTCACCCCACTTCACCCCAGTTCTCAACCCTCCCCCTACTAGATAGCGCTCATTGTTGTTGCACCTCTAGAACCGACAAAATGGGTGTAGAAACATTTAGGAGACGATTATGAACGATAAAAAATACGGTACTGCTCCCAGTCATACTCAAGCGTGGATTTTTCAAACTTGGTTATCTTTTATTGTCTCTATTTCTGCCACTTCTTTAGGAGTTATTTATCTACCAGTAGATCCGTGGATTAAAGGTTATTTAGGCATGGGTTTACTATTTAGCGTCGGTTCCACCATTAATTTATCAAAAACTGTCCGCGATGTCGAAGAATCTAAACGCTTAATTAATCGCATTGACGAAGTAAAGTTAGAACGGATCTTGACTCAGTACGATCCTTATAAGGAGTAGTTTTTCTCAGTTATTGGTTATCAGTTTTTTTTCGATTATTCTCACTCTTTTTTCTGACTTAGGAGAGTTTATATGCTATTCACAACTAATCTAATCAGTGTGACCAAAGGAATAATTTCTCTTTTACAAAATCCCAGTAACATTCTGTCTGTATATGATATTGAAGATGGCTTAAAAGAGAGTTGGTTACAGCGATTATCTTTGCAATATGTTAAAAGCGATCGAGCTACCGCTCAAATAATTGCCCAAAGATATCTAGCCGCTAGTCCCTGTTTAGAAACCCTGCTAAAACTCCCGGAAGATTCCCTAGGTTATCATTATGCTACTCACCTAATTAGTCTCAATTTCGATCCTAATTTTTATCGGTCTATTCAGGTCAATTCTGATACAGATTATCTGCTGCTTCGCCTACGGCAAACTCACGATATCTGGCATATAGTCACGGGTTTTGGTGTCGATGGCATGGGAGAATTGCAACTGAAAGCTTTTGAATTAAGTCAAACTCGTCGCCCTCTAGCTATTGTCATAATTTTAGGGGGATTATTCGGAGCTTTATTTTCTTCGCCACTTTCCTTAGCCTCTCTCTGGGAAGAGATTGTCCTCGCCTATAATTTGGGCAAAAATACTCGACCTTTTTTAGCGCAAAAATGGGAACTAGCTTGGGAGAAATCCCTGCTAGTTTGGCGGCAAGAATTGGCGATTGTCCACTCTTTGCTGGACTAATTAAGTAAGTGGTTATAATTAAATTGAGGATGGATTTTGTCTTTGATCCCCCCTTAATCCTAGGGTTTATTCATAGTAGGGTTGATTCATGAATCAACCCTACCCTTAATCCCCCTTTGATAAGGGGGGTGCCGATCCCCCCTTAATCCCCCCTTGATAAGGGGGGCATATGATAATTTTTAACGCCTCCCTACTTAGAATAATCGACTAAACCGAATAAATCCCGATTAATCGGAGAAAATAAGACGATTTGCCTATTCAGGGGCTAGAGGACAGAAAAATTGTCAGACAATCGGGAAAAAGTGACAGGGGAAAAATTTTTCCGAACCGGAGTAGCCAAAAAATCCCAGTCCGGGTAAAATTGATTATCGATCGATTGTGTGAGGAGTCCGATCCCCATGACCAATAAACACACAGCAAGGCTGCTGAGCAGTTACCTGCAGCGCCTGCCTGCCCATAGCTGGCTCATCCTAGTGTTTTGGGCTTTGATTATCGCTCCAGTCCAAGCTGCTGTCGAATTACGCATTGCCATCAGTAAAGGTGTTAGCGCCGTCTCCGTGGGTAGTTCCACCGATGCTGTGGTGAAAGATGGGGCCGGGAGAGTCCTAGGAGAATTAACCGCCATGAATGCCCTCAATGCTAATCCCAGAGGAAAAGCGGTGGGTTTGGCCGATTGGCAGGCCAGTCAATTGCTCATCGAACCGGAGAATGATGGTTACGTCTGGATTAACGATCGCTGGTATCGAGGACGGACAAGGATCATTCGGCAAGGTTCTGGGGTGACAGCCCTAAATTTAGTCGATTTAGAGGAATATCTCTATAGTGTCGTCGGTGCGGAGGCGATTCCCTCCTGGCCGCAAGAGGCCTTAAAAGCCCAATCCGTGGCGGCGCGTACCTATGCTCTCTACCAAATGAACACTTCCGGCAATCGCATCTACGATCTTGATACTACCACCCGCACCCAAGTTTATAAGGGTCTAGAAAGCGAGTTTACTACCACCCAAGAGGCAGTTAAGGCCACCGCCGGACAAATTATGAGTTTCAACGGCAAACCGATTCTAGCGGTGTTTCACTCCTCCTCTGGGGGCCATACGGAAAATGTCGAGGATGTTTGGAATTCCCCCTTACCCTACCTGCGCGGTGTCATCGATTACGACCAAGTCGCCCCGGTATTTCAATGGTCAAAAAACTTTAGCGCCGGGGAATTAGGCCGTTTAATCGGTGGTGTCGGTCGCGTGCGATCGCTATCTCCCGAAAGGACCACTCCCCACGGACGAGTGATTAGAATGCGTGTAGTAGGCGATCAAGGCTCTAAATTAATCTCTGATACCCAATTACGGCGAATACTCGAGCTGCGTAGTACCCTATTCACGATTTCAGCTGATAACGGTACTTTTGCCATTAATGGTCGCGGTTTCGGTCATGGGATCGGTTTAAGTCAATGGGGCGCTTTTTCTCTCGCCGACCAAGGGGTGACTTATGATCGCATTCTCAGCCATTATTATCAAAATGCTCGTTTAACTGAAATGCCCAACTAAAAAGGCTGTCAGCCATTTCCAGTCAACAGTAAACAGTGAACTGATCACTGATAACAAGGATCGAATCTAAAACCTAATTGGTTAAGCTAAGTAGGGAGGCACAATTATTTGTAGGATGGGTTAGCGGTAGCGTAAACTATGCTGGCGTTGGGTTTCAGGCTTCAACCCAACCTACGTTCATCTGATCAGTGATCACTGATAACTGATAACTGATAACTGATAACTGATTGTGAGATAATGTCTGATCTCACTTGTAATTTTTGACTTGCATGACCATCGTTACCGAAGCCTTAACCGAGTTGGAACCAGTCATAAAAACTACCTTTACCGTTGAGGAAATTCGCCAACTACTGCCCCATCGTTATCCCTTTGCCCTAGTCGATCGCATTATTGACTATGTACCAGGTAAAAAGGCTGTTGGCCTAAAAAATGTCACGATCAACGAGCCTTTTTTTCCCGGTCATATTCCCAGTCGTCCCTTGATGCCGGGGGTGTTAATTGTTGAATCCATGGCCCAAGTGGGGGGAGTGATTTTGACCCAATTACCCGGGATGAAAGGGAAATTTTTTGCCTTCGCTGGCATTGATAAAACCCGTTTTCGTCGTCCTGTGGTGCCGGGGGATCAATTAATTATGACGGTGGAATTATTATCCTTCAAGATGAATAAAATTGCTAAAATGCAAGGGGAAGCAAGAGTCGATGGGCAATTGGCCGCCCAGGGCGAAATGATGTTTTCCATCTTTGATTGACCTATGAATTTTGATCGAGATCGTCTCCGACAAGAACTAAATTTATTTGCTATTCTAGGGGCTTTTATCACCAATATTTTCGCTAATATTTTCCCTCTCAACGGCGAAAATATCGGGGCTATCTCGAATACAGTTTTTCAAGATGTCTTAATTATTCCCGCTAATTATGCTTTTGCTATCTGGGGATTAATCTATCTGGGTTTAATTAGTCTGGGAATTTACCAAGCTTTGGCTTTCAATAAAACTGAACCGCGTTTGCGCCGGTTAGGCTACGAATTAGCCATCGCTAGTGCTTGTCAGATTCTCTGGGTAATTCTCTTTCAATCCCGTTTTTTTACCCTGTCTTTACTGGCAATGCTAGGCATTTTAATTTCTCTCATCCGGCTTTATCTCCGCTTAGAAATTAATCGCTTTATTGTCAATCGTAAACAGGGTTTATTAGTTAATGCTCCTATTAGTATCTATTTCGCTTGGATTACCGTAGCCACGATTGTCAACGTCGCTTCGGTGCTAGATTGGATCGACTGGCAGCCATGGGGTCTAACTGACCAGAGCTGGACGGTAATAATTCTGGTTATCGGGGCGATAATCGCAATTTTAGTCGGTTTAAACCGAAAAGATCGGGCTTTTATCGGGGTGTTTATCTGGGCTTTCTTGGCGATCGCTGTTAAACAGATTTCTCTGCCTCTAATTGCGATAACGGCGATTATATTAGCGATTATCCTAACTTTTCTGGTTTTTAGTGGCAGTTTTCGTCCTCTGAGTCGTTAAAATGCGGGATCACAGCGAATTTCGACGATAAAGCCATCGGGATCGTAGAAGTAAACCCCCCTGCCAGTCGGACGGGTCACGGGTCCACTAGCAATAGTAATTCCCTGACTTTGTAGCACTTCTAGGGCAAAATCGAAGCATTCGGGGGCAATATCGAAGGCTAAATGGTTGGCACGGGTAAAAGCGATTTCGGGATTGTCGTCGGGAGGGTTTAAATCTGGTTCCCAAAATAGGTCAATTACTGTACCATCGGGGGTGATAAAATTGGCAACTTTTCCCTGGGCAACTAATTCTTTTAAGGTACTGGGAATTTTTTCCCCCATTAATTCCTCTAAGCCTAATATTTCCCCATAAAAATGACGAGAGGCATCCATATCTTTGACGTTGAAAGCGATATGATGGACTTTTCGCAGTTGACCGATTTTGAGTTTTTTTGCGGTTACGGAAGGGCTAATAGTCATTTTAGTTATACTTTAGACGTTCATAATCTGAGATTTATTAAACTTCTGAAATCGTAGAGTCAGCAAGGAATCCAGTTCTTTTTTATGTTTCAGATGGGCATCATTCAGACATTCATAAATAGCTGAAGAAAAGTCAGAAAAGTTC
>NZ_JADBUE010000225.1:0-4219 GCF_020245805.1 Microcystis sp. M179S2
CGGGACAAAGGGTTAACCTCGATTTATGATTTTCCTTGATCTATCTGGGTTTCAGCGATTTTGGGCTTCTCGAAGTAAATCCCAAGCGGGGATTGGAGTTGAGGCTTTTCTCGATTTGTTTTTTGTCTAAGTCCCACTAGCTGGACTTTCCCTCTCCCTCGATGGACTTGCCGTTAACTCCCCCCTCAATCAATTTGACCCCAAATTTGACCTTAAAGGCATCGGCATCGACTACAAAGGCAGCGACACCCTAGAAATCGGTGGCGCATTCCTCAGAACTACCCGAAACGGCATAGACGAATACAACGGGGCCGCCGTTATCAAATTTAACGTCAAAGCCAAAACCCTCAACCTTTCCGCCATAGGGTCCTATGCTTATTTTCAAGGGCATCCCTCCCTCTTTATCTACGCCATTCTTGACTATCCCATCGGTGGACCCTCTTTCTTCTTCGTCACCGGGTTAGCCGCCGGCTTTGGCTATAACCGCGCCCTCAAAGTCCCCACCATTGACCAAGTTGCCACCTTCCCCCTCGTCGCCGAAGCCGTTAACCCTCCTCCTGCTGAGGGTTCTAACTCAGACCAAGCCGCCCGACTCACAGGAGAACTAACCAAACTCCGAGACTATATCCCCCCCGAAACTGGGCAAATATTCCTCGCCATCGGCATTAAATTCACCTCTTTTAAACTAATTGACTCTTTTCTCCTGCTTACCGTCGCTTTTGGTAATCGTTTTGAACTTAATCTCCTTGGTTTAGCCACCCTCATCGCCCCCCCAAATGTAGGCGCAGGAGTCCCCCCGGTTGCCGAGGTACAACTAGCCCTCAAAGCCAGTTTTCTGCCCGCCGAAGGATTTATCGGCGTTATTGCCCAACTTACTCCTAACTCTTATATCCTTTCTCAAGCTTGTCATCTCACCGGAGGATTTGCCTTTTATGGCTGGTTTGCCCCTAACGTCCATGAGGGAGATTTTGTCCTCACTTTAGGGGGTTATCATCCCCTCTTTAATGTCCCAGACCATTATCCGAAAGTACCTCGCCTCACCTTAAATTGGCAAGTTAGCAGTGAACTTTACCTCAAAGCAGATGCTTATTTTGCCTTGACTCCTTCCGCTATCATGGCCGGGGGACACCTCCAAGCTACTTGGAATAGTGGTCCTCTGAGTGCTTGGTTCAACGCCGGGGCAGATTTTCTCATGTCTTGGAAACCCTATCACTACGATATTTCTATCTATATTGATATGGGAGTGTCCTATACTTTTCACTTTTTTGGAACCCATCATATTACTGTTCAATTAGGGGCAGATTTACACATCTGGGGACCCGAATTTACAGGTATTGCCCATATTCATCTTTGGATTATTTCTTTTGATGTGAGCTTTGGTAGCAGTGCCTCGCAAGCACCCACAGCCATTGACTGGAATGAGTTTAAAACCTCTTTTCTCCCTGCTGATGATGCTATTTGTAGTATTACTGTTCAAGAGGGTTTAGTTAGAAAAGTTAATCAAGATGATAAAACAGATTTAGGGAACATTAATCCTAAAGATTTCTGCTTAGTCACTAATTCAGTCATTCCTATTAAAACTTGTAATGTTAATCTTAATACTCAGGAAATTAATACCCAGTTTGGCATCGGTTCCATGGCAGTAACAGCCTCTGAGCTAATCTCAGAATTAACGATTACTATTAATAAAAATGGTACAACGCTAAACTCAACAGAATTTGACGAAGATTTTGCTTGTACTCCCCTATTTAAAAAAGTTCCCATCGCACTTTGGGGCGAATCTTTAACCCCTAGTTTGAATGGTAATCAATTTATTGAAAATACCCTATCTGGATTAGAAATTAAACCTAAAAAACAACCAGAACTGGGGGCAACTCAAGCCATTAATCGCAGTAAATTACAATTTAGCACTACTTCAATTAATAATGCTTATCATTGGCGAACGATTAGCACTTTTCAGGAGGAAACCACTAAAGACATCCGTAACACTATTGTAGATAACGCAGTCAACAACACCAGAGATAATTTACTAAAAGCACTAAATTTGAAAAGTGAAGAAATTGATCTCAGTGCAACAATTGCCGATCATTTATTAGGTTCACCTAAAATTGGAGTTTTAGTTAATTAATTATTATTAAAGGAGTCAGAAATGCCAGAAACTACCACAACTGAACCCACTAAAATTGAATTTATTCAGTATCATCAACCAGCTTTAAAAGATGGTGACTATGAAATTACCATTCAACAGGAAATAAAAGGGGGGGAAATCACAACCGATAACTCCTTTCAGATTACTAGAAAATTTTCTGTAGGTGCAGAAAGATTTGACTTAAAACCTACAGACATCCACGCTGTATTTCCCCCTGATGGTAGCTTAGGAGAACATTCCAATGTTTTACCCCATATTATCCTAAACCGTAGTACCTTACCTTGGGAACGTCAATCTATTAGTAATAATAATAATAATAATCCTTGGTTAGCTTTATTATTATTTGAAGAAACGGAAGCACCAGAAACTCAAATTATTACCCTAGAAACCTTAAAAGATATTAATAGTTATCCCGCTAAATTTCCCAATTTTACCCTAGAAAGTGGACAACATGAAGACGATAAGCTGATAGTTATTGATGTCAACAAAAAGTTATTAGAAAAAATTTTACCCACTAAAGAAGACTTAACTTATCTTGCTCATGTTCGTCAAGGAACAGATGAGCAAGGAAAATTAATCGGCGATGAATTAGCTGTTATTATTTGTAATAGACTTCCCCAAAAAAACGGCAGAAGTATCGTCCATCTGGTTTCTTTAGAAGGACGTTATAATAATAATGGTTTTGATTTTCAGGGAGCAGGAGATAATGATAAGATTCGTTTAGTTAGCCTAAAAAGTTGGAGTTTTTCTTGTATTGATGAAAATCAAAGTTTTCAAGGACTTTTGACCAATCTTAACCGAGAACCTAGTACCCTAAGATTGCCACAAGTTAATAATACTGAAGCCGAAAAATATCTATCTATGGGTTATGTTCCCTTACCCCATTTTTTACGACAAGGAGGTAAAACCTTCTCTTGGTATCATAGTCCTTTAATCACAGGAAACAACCCTAACAATAACATCACCTTACCCATTCGTACCGCAGATGAATTAATCATTTATAATCCTGATAATGGTATATTTGATGTTTCATACTCTGCCGCTTGGGAATTAGGAAGATTACTCGCTTTACAGAGTAAAAATTTATCCGTTAGTCTCTATAATTGGAAACGCACTCATAGACAAAATATACAAAATATCGAAACTCATTTACCCGTTTACAATCAACCTAATACAGAACTTCCTGAGAGTATTTATAATTGGTTTGAAGATTTAAGTCTTCTTAAAGGTGTACCTTTTAATTATCTGGTTCCCGATGAACTTATGTTACCTGTAGAATCAATTCGTTTCTTCTATCTTGATTCCCTTTGGATAGAATGCTTATTAGATGGAGCATTTAGTATTGGTCGAGTAACTACATCAGATCATAAACATGATCAAGAAAATAAAACAAATCTTGCTGTTAACAATTACCCCACAGTAACTGGTTTTTTACTCCGTTCAGATGTGGTGTCAGGTTGGCCGGGTTTACTGGTTGATGGTTATAATGAAGTTGTTAATAATGATCAACCTGTTGATGAAGACAAGAAGATTGAATTACTACGGATGGAACGTCTTTCTGCTAATGTTTTAATTTGTTTATTTAAGGGGGAGATCAAAACGGTAGATATTCACCAAAAACCAGAAACCTTACATTTTGGACTAGACTGGGATGATGAGAATAAAACCTTTTACAAAAAATTAAAAAACTTAGATGGTCAGCAAATTGACAAAAAGGTTGATAATATTCCTTGGAAAGATTCAGAAAAAAGAGTTATAGATATCAATTCACTTACTGACAGGATTAAAGAACAAGTGGACAATAGTAGCTCATTTACCTCTGCACAATTGGCCTTAGAGATGATTGAAGGAGTAGAAAAAGTGAGATTTATTGGTTCTTAAAAACCTATTAAGTAGGTAGGCGTTAAAAATTATCAGATCCCCCCCTTATTAAGCTATCCATTAGTCAGATCTTTCTTAACAAAAAGAGAAGAAACTTAAAAAAAGGGGAAACGATTGATAGGTATAGTTTTGAAAGAAGGAATTAAGGTGGAGGTAAGCAAAAAAATGGAGAAATGGGCAGCCCAAGAA
>NZ_JADBUE010000226.1:0-14031 GCF_020245805.1 Microcystis sp. M179S2
CAATAGCGACTCTTGTTCGGGTGTTGGGTAAAATCGAAACGAGTAGGCTTTTTCCATGTCTCACATTTTAGCATATATTTCGTAAATGTGCTAATATTTAACAGTAAAGCCGTCGTAGAACGACGGGGTTTCAGACCCAAAATTTTCGATGACTCAACCGCAAGCGCAACGCATCCTCTACGTTAGACTCCCCTGTAACCCCATTTTCCCCATCGGTGTCGTTTACCTTTCCGACCACGTTCATAAACTATTCCCCGACATCGAACAAAGGATTTTTGACCTTGGCACCGTCCCCCCCTTAGACTTTAACCAGGCACTCGATCGCTGTGTTGACGAATTTCGGCCGACCCTGCTAGTATTCTCCTGGCGGGATATTCAAATATATGCCCCCGTCGGTGGTCGCGGTGGCAATCCCCTGCAAAACGCCTTTGAATTTTACTACGCTAAAAACCCCCTAATCAAGCTGCGAGGTGCTTTAGGAGGTTTAAAGGTGACAACAGCCTACTACGGCGAATTATGGCGCAATCAGGCACTAATTCGCCGCGGGTTGCAGCGGGCCAAAAAATACCATCCCGAAGCGCGAGTTATCGTCGGGGGTGGTGCCGTCAGTGTTTTCTACGAACAACTAAAAACCAAACTGCCCATAGGAACAATTGTATCAGTGGGAGAAGGGGAAACCCTGCTAGAAAAATTCCTCTCCGGCCGGGACTTTAGCGATGAACGTTGTTATGTCGTCGGAGAAACCACACCCCGGCCGCGTTTAATCCACGAATCCCCCACCCCCTTAGAAAAATCCGCTTGTAACTACGACTACATCGCCAGTATTTGGCCGGAATTTTCCTACTATTTCCAAGAAAACGACTTTTATATCGGGGTACAAACCAAGCGCGGCTGTCCCCATAACTGCTGCTACTGCATCTATACCGTCGTCGAAGGGAAACAAGTACGCATTAATCCTGCCGATGAAGTAGTTAAGGAAATGCGCCAATTATACGACCGCGGCATTCGCAATTTCTGGTTTACCGATGCCCAATTTATCCCCGCCAGAAAATTTATCGACGATGTAGAAGAACTATTAGAAAAAATCCTCGATGCTGGGATGAAAGATATACGTTGGGCTGCCTATATTCGTGCCGATAATCTCACCCCGAAACTGTGCGATTTAATGGTAAAAACAGGTATGAACTACTTTGAAATTGGTATCACCAGTGGTTCTCAGGAATTAGTCCGCAAAATGCGGATGGGCTATAATTTGCGGACAGTTCTGCAAAATTGTCGGGACTTAAAAGCGGCCGGTTTTAATGATCTGGTTTCGGTAAATTATTCCTTTAATGTTATTGATGAAACCCTGGAAACTATTCGTCAAACTATCGCCTATCATCGGGAATTAGAAAACATTTTTGGAGTCGATAAAGTGGAACCAGCCATCTTTTTTATCGGACTACAACCCCACACCCATCTAGAAGAATACGCCCTCAAAAAAGAAATTCTTAAACCCGACTATGATCCCATGAGTTTAATGCCCTGGACAGCCAAAAAACTGCTCTGGAATCCTGAACCTTTGGGGTCATTCTTTGGCGAAGTTTGTCTGCAAGCATGGCGACAAAATCCCGATGATTTTGGACGGGAAGTGCTGAAAATTTTGGAAGCAAGACTAGGGAAAGCCGATTTAGAATCCGCTTTAACCGCACCGATAGAAACTAAGGAAAAAGTCTTAACTCCTGCTTAAAAATTAATTTTAGTCAATCCCAAGGCAGCAATTAGCGTTACCATGAGTCTGAAATCAGGAGATGATCAAAATTCCTTTACTGGTAACTGCAAAATGACCGACCATCGCCCCCATTGGCTAGAATTAGCGGAATATATCGCCCTAGTATTAACCCTGCTTACCCTTATCGCCATGGGTGCGGGGTTTTTGCCTTTGTTCCTCCTAGTAGTGACTTTCGGGTTGAATATTCTCAATCGTCTCCGAGAAAGAACCCTACAACGTCAACGCTTAACTGAAATGACCGGTCATTTACAGGATCAGTGGGAAGAAGAAAAAGAAGCTTTATCAGCACAAATACAGTCCCTCAGTCCCGCGGTGGCCAGCGATAACGCCCGTGCGGTCGCAGAATTAGAGGAGAATATTCTCGCCCTCGAACAGTCCTACAATCAAATTATTCAATACATCAACCGTAACGCGCTGCTGGAACGCATCGAACATCTGGAAAAATCCTACGGTCGCTTACACAGAGAGATTTTGCCGATTAACGAAGAATCGGCGGATATTACCGCCACAAAAGCGGAAAATGAGCCACAAGTCACCCTACCCGCCCTTAATTTAACTCCCACTTCCACCCCCGTCGATATACCCCATTGGCATTATTATCGCCGTCTGGCCGCCCATCGGGAAATGATTACAGCGATCGCAATTACCGAGGATCAACGGTTTTTAATGAGCGTTAGTTGGGATCGTACCCTAAAAATCTGGGATTTTGCGAGAGGAACCCTGATTAATACGGTTGAAGCTCATGATCAGGGCATTTTAGCCCTAGCAGTCACCGGAAACGGCGATTATCATCTAGCGACGGGAGGATTCGATCAAACCGTTAAATTATGGACTTTAGCCAGCGATGCCAATAATCTGGAATTAAATCAAATTTTCCTCGGTCATCTCGGTTCGATTCACGGCCTAGATTTTGCCCCCCGTTGGCATTTTTTGGTTAGTGGTAGTTACGATCAAACCCTAAAACAGTGGAATTTAGAGCAGGAAACCGAAGAATTTAGTTCCTATGACAGTCTGGGGGCAATTTATGCCCTAGCAGTGGCTCCTAATCAAGATTTTATCGCCGCAGCTGGAGGTGATGGCACTGTCACCCTCTGGCAATTAGGATCGGGAGAAAAAATCGCCGTCTTATCAGGTAACGTTTCTTCGGTGCAGAGTCTTGCGATCGCTGCCGATGGTCAGATTATTGCCGCCGGTTGTGTGGATGGTACGGTGAAAATCTGGCAATACGATCGAGAGAAAAGCGGTCATTTTGCGCCAATTCGGGTGATCAATGCCCATAATGGTCAGGTGACAAGCTTGGTATTCGGAGAGGAGGGTCAATGGTTATTTACGGGGGGAACCGACGGAGAGATTAAAATCTGGTTAGCTAATTATCAACAGGCGATCGCAACTCTCAGCGCCACCAATGAGCGATCATCGCCAATTTCCAGTTTAGTTCTCAGCCCCGATTATTGCCACCTAGCGGCGGCGGCGGCCGACGGCAGCATCACCATCTGGGAAAATATCACTTAATGGTCGATCGAACTAGAAAAATTGTATAATGTAATGTCCCGGACTCGGTCGGGCCAGTTTGACCCGAAGAAAAAGTGACTGAGTTAACTGTCGTTTCTGCCCAATAGTTGTCAACCCAGATCATTACCCATAGTAAAAAATTCAGAATGAAGACTCCAACAGATCAAAGATTTGATTACGTCAAAATCGGTTTAGCGTCCCCCGAGAGAATTCGGCAATGGGGAGAAAGAACCCTACCTAACGGTCAAGTCGTCGGAGAAGTAACCAAACCAGAAACGATCAACTATCGGACTCTTAAACCGGAAATGGATGGGTTATTCTGCGAGAAAATTTTTGGCCCCTCCAAAGACTGGGAATGTTGGTGCGGTAAATACAAACGCGTCCGTCACCGGGGAATTGTCTGTGAACGTTGCGGGGTAGAAGTCACCGAGTCGCGGGTACGTCGTCATCGCATGGGTTTTATCAAATTAGCCGCCCCCGTCACCCACGTTTGGTATCTTAAAGGTATTCCCAGTTATCTCAGTATCCTGCTCGATATGCCCCTGCGGGACGTGGAGCAAATCGTCTATTTTAATGCCTATGTGGTTCTCGATCCGGGCAATGCGGGCAATCTTAGTTATAAACAACTCCTCAGCGAAGATCAATGGTTAGAGATCGAAGAAGAAATCTACGCGGAGGACTCGGAATTAGTCGGCATTGAAGTGGGTATCGGGGCCGAGGCTATCCAAAGACTCTTACAGGAAATTAACCTGGAAGAAGAAGCGGAAAGACTGCGGACGGAAATTGTCGAAAGTAAGGGGCAAAAACGAGCAAAATTAATTAAACGTCTCCGGGTAATCGATAACTTTATCGCCACGGGTTCTCAGGCAGAATGGATGGTTTTAAGCGTAATTCCCGTGATTCCACCCGATTTACGCCCGATGGTGCAGTTGGACGGCGGCCGTTTTGCCACCTCTGACCTGAACGATCTCTACCGTCGGGTGATTAACCGCAATAACCGTTTATCCCGTCTGCAAGAAATTCTCGCCCCCGAAATTATCGTCCGCAACGAAAAACGGATGTTACAGGAGGCCGTCGATGCTTTAATTGATAACGGTCGTCGCGGTCGCACGGTGGTGGGGGCCAATAATCGCGCCCTGAAGTCTTTATCGGATATTATCGAGGGTAAACAGGGGCGTTTCCGTCAAAATCTCCTCGGTAAACGGGTTGACTATTCGGGACGTTCGGTTATCGTTGTTGGTCCGAAATTGAAGATCTATCAATGCGGTTTACCCCGGGAAATGGCGATCGAATTGTTCCAGCCCTTCGTTATCCATCGTTTAATTAAATTAGGCATCGTCAATAATATCAAGGCAGCCAAGAAAATGATCCAACGGGGGGATGCCAATGTTTGGCACGTCTTGGATGAAGTGATCACGGGACACCCGGTGATGTTAAACCGCGCTCCTACCCTGCACCGTTTGGGCATTCAAGCGTTTGAACCGATATTGGTGGAGGGCCGGGCGATTCAGTTACATCCCCTCGTCTGTCCCGCTTTTAACGCTGACTTTGACGGGGACCAAATGGCCGTACATATTCCCCTCTCCCTGGAAGCACAATCGGAAGCGCGATTGTTGATGTTAGCTTGTCATAATATTCTCTCACCGGCGACCGGTCGCCCGATTGTTGCCCCTTCTCAGGATATGGTTTTGGGTTGTTATTATCTCACGGCCGAAAATCCCAAGGCCCAAAAGGGTGGGGGTCGTTATTTCGCCAGCATGGATGACGCTATTCGCGCTTTTGATCAGGGATTGGTGGATCTACACGCTTCTGTGTGGTTGCGTTTACCCGTCGGAGAAAAGGTGAAAACCAATAAACCCGATGAGGAAGTCCTGGAAACGGAAACTCTCCCCGATGGCAGCATCTGGAAATATTATCGGGAGCGCAAAACCCGCGAGAAGGATGGTCAGATAATTTCTCAGTATGTGCGTACTACTGTAGGGCGAATTATCTACAATAAGACGATCCTAGAAGCTTTAGTAGTCTAGAGGGAGATTCCCTTAGGGTGGGCATTGCCCACCTTAATTTTTAGGCTAAAGCGGCAATACATTCTATTTCCACTAGCACATCTTTGGGAAGACGGGCCACCTCCACACAGGCCCGGGCCGGGGCAGTTTCCGGGGGGAAATAACGGGCATAAACTTGATTCATCGCCCCGAAATTGGCTAAATCCGAGAGAAAGACGGTAGTTTTCACCACATTTGACCAATTAGCCCCAGCAGCGGTTAAAATGCCCTCTAGATTGGCCATAACTTGTTCGGTTTGGGCGCTAATTTCCCCGGAGACGATTTCACCCGTGACGGGATCTAGGGGAATTTGTCCCGCAACAAAGAGAAAAGGACCGGTAGCGGCGATCGCTTGATTATAGGGACCCACAGGGGCCGGAGCTTTATCAGTACGGATGACCTGATTATTCATGGGCAGGATAGTTAAAAAAGATGACATTGAATCAATTGAATATTTTCCCAGTTTTTCGATCGCTTGCAGTTAATTTTCGCCGGTTAGGGGGTTTAATTTTGACTAAGCGATCCTGTGAGAAATAAGTCAACATTATTAAGAATCACTCAAATGGTAGCTCAAGCTGCTTAAAGTTTGGGTAGTTATCTATGTCCTTGTTTTCTTGCATACCCTTATCACCGACAGCGCTACAAACTTCTCCCCAATCAGCAAAATATTCGTCAAAGTATCTGAAAGGATATTGGCTGTACTTTTCTATATCTTCTCTGGTTGGTTTTCGTCCTATTTTTAGCGCTATATCTCTGACTTCTAGCTGTAAAGTTTTTTTAGAAACATCATATTTTTGTTTTTTAATGCGATTAACTCTACTATTTTTAGCCTTAGGAATAATATCTCTTTTAGCAAATGGATCAACACCATTTTCTAACTCTGTATGTCTTTGTTCAGCTAAAGAATGATACTGCTCAGAAATTTCAATGCCAATGTATCGTCTGTTCATGATAGAGGCAACCAGAGTAGTTGTACCAGAGCCATTAAAGGGGTCTAATACCAAATCATTTTCCTCGGTAAATATAGTGAGAATACGTTTCATTAGTGTTGGAGGTAGTTGACATGGGTGATCTACACGTTTTGAATTATGCTTTAGTCTATGAATGTCCCACCATATATTAGTTAACGGTTCTCTATCTACTGTTTTATCTTTATTTCTTTTTTTGATACATTGCTCTCTAATACAATACCATTCTTTTAAAGAAAAATTATAATCATAAATACTTTCATTACTAATTTTTTTAATTTCTGATCTACCTTTGCCTAGGCACAAAATACCATAATGTGCAGGCATTATTTGTCTTACAGGAAGACTAAGACTTTCCCAAACTATCCAATTTTGAAATTCTAAAACTCCTTGGCTAAATTCATAGTATTTAGCCAAGTATATAGGAATATTGAGGAGTGCTAGAGTTTTTCCATTCTTTAATACTCTAGCCAGTTCATTGACCCATTCAATACACCACTTTATGTATTGATTATTATCCTGACAATCATTCCATATATCATATTTTTTTTGGATATTGTAAGGAGGATCGGCAAAAACAAAATCTATTGAATTATTGGGTAATAATCGTAGATAATTTAAGCAATCATCATTAATTAGTAGATTGCTTTTAATCAAATTACTTGGTTGTTTGTATATGACATTATTAGTTGTATTTTCTAGAGGTTTTATTTTTTGATTATTGTCGATGGTGGCAAAATAATTTTGTAGATCTATATAGTACACAAATTGATATGGTTCTAACCCAAAAAGATCCTTTATTCTTTCAAGAATATCTTGAGGTATTTTTTGATGAGAATAACTTATGTCCCTCCACACATCTGACATTAATGTTCCCAATGGACTATATAAATGTTTTTTACCTCCATAATCTTTTGTCGTTTTATTACAGGAGGGACAATAAGAATACTCAATTAAAGTTTTATTATGCTTTAAAGGTGAACGGTATTTAGTAAACATCGTCAAAGATACATGGTTGTCTAACATATAGCTCTCATCCATTAATGCTTGACTTCTTTTGATAGCAACCCATAGCTTGAAATATGTAGATTTTTCTAAAAACGATATGACTTGACAGGCAATTTCTGCATTGGACAATATACACAATACACTTTTATCATCTAATTCATTTGCAAAACTAATTAAGTAATCTTTAAGATTAGATATTTCTTTGATTTTACATTGTTTAATAGTCGGAAGATGAAGAAAATAGACATTAGAGTTTTTGCCTATATTTTGATAATTATCTTCTAACGCAGAGGGCTGTATTTCAATAATTTTTAGTGGTAGACAATTTTCACTTTTGTGGCTCATTTTTAATTGAATACTCCATAGTTTTAGCTAAACGCTTAAGATCATTTTCACTAAAGTTAACAACACAGTCACTAAAATCAATTAAGTCTTGTATAAAAGAACTTCTGTCAAAATTTCCCGCTCCATCAACTACATAAGCAACCTTATGGTGCTGTCTGTTTAAAATTTCTCGTCTATCTCTAGCCAATTTTTCTTTCCTTTCTACAACACTGTTAGTAGTAAATTGAAATGATACTTCAATACCCCAGTAAGGTGGTCGATCATGAGGTGGTATTCCCACTATATCAAATTTGGTTAGTGTTCTACCCTCATTTTGACTTATTCCTGGTATAGATTTTCTAGAAAAATCCCACTCAGGTAAATATACTTTCAATTTTTCTCTAATGTATTCTTGAGCAAGCTGACCCATTTTATTCGATTTTGCTCCCCCAGTAATTTTACTAACCCAGATGTAACGATGCTTAATATATTCTTCCAGAAGTCTAATGTTACCTATCATAGCACCAATAATACATTTTTCTTCTATTTCATCAGGAACATTTATAGAGGTTGCCAAACCACCGAACATTATTAGCATAATAACATCTCGGATTTCTTGGCTAAGAGAACAAGGTTTTAATATCCCCTCCCCGTCTAATCCCAAATTTTTATTATTCCATGTAGCTCTATTTTTCAAAGAAACAAACTGGTATTGATAAATTTTGTCTCGAAATATAAACTCAAAATCTTTAGAATAAAAATCCCTAGAAAGTTCTGAAGAGAATCGTTTTAAATTTTCTCCACCAATATCAGATAGAACACAGAGATGTTTTAAAAATAGATTAGGATAAAGTTCATCACATAAATCTAAGGCTGTTATCCATGAGAATGGGTCTTTAGATGCTATTCTTAATATACTGATAAAACTTTCTTGAGTTCGTATTAGTAAGGGAATTATACTAGATAGTTTTTCTTTTTCTGCTAATTCAACTGGCCAATATATCAAGGCAGTTTTCTTAAGATCGCTAACATTCATATTTTTCTTGATCTTGAATTTCTATAAGTTTAAGTTTGTAGAAGCAACTAAGGGTACTTTATTAAACAATAAAGCACCCTTTTAATTTAGCTTAGAACTCTCCTTTTAAAGCGGCATTACAGCGCTCGCAAATAGTGGGATCATCGGCAAATTTTCCCACTTGAGTGGAATAATTCCAACAGCGATCGCATTTTTCGCCGTCTGCTTTGACAATTCCCACCGAAACAAAGTCCGATTCTCCTTTATATTCTGCGGTTTGAATCGCGCTAATATCACTAACTAATTCCACTTGAGAGGAGAGAAATAGATAACGCAATTCATCGACTTTATTTCCCGTTAAACTATCACAATTGTTGAATAATTCTAACTCCTGTTGTAAGCTTTCATCGGGAACATAAAGTAAAACTTTTGCCTCTAAAGAAGCACCGATCGCTTTATCATTTCTGGCAGTTTCCATCACCTTATTAACTTCGGTGCGTAGCTGCCGGAATTTCGCCCATTTATCGGCCAATTCGCGATTATTCCAAGCAGGATCGATGTTTAGCCATCCTGACTCAAATACCGATAAATAAGGAGTTTTGTAGGGGAGAAATTGCCAGATATCTTCCGCTAGATGAGAGAGGACAGGAGCGATCGCTTTAGCGAGATTTTCTAAAGCAATAGCATAGACTGTTTGACAACTGCGACGACGGAAAGAATTAGGATCAGAAATATATAAACGATCCTTAGCGATGTCGATATAAAAGTTAGATAAATCGACAACACAAAAATTCTGTACCGTCTGGAAAAAGCGGAAAAATTGGAAACTTTCAAAAGCTGCCGTAACTTCCGTAAACACCTCCGAGATACGATGTAACATATAGCGATCGATCTCCGGTAGATCTTCATAAGCTACCGCATCCTTAACGGGATCAAAATCATTTAAACTCCCCAGTAAAAACCTGGCAGTATTCCGGATTTTATTACGGATATCTACCAACTGTTTAAGAATATTTTGACCGATATTCACATCATTGGTATAGTCCACCGAGGACACCCATAACCGAATCACATCCACCCCATAAGCGGGTTCTTTTTTCTGGTCTTTACCACCATTAATGATCACATTGGGATCGATGACATTCCCCAGAGATTTACTCATTTTTCGTCCCTGTTCATCCAAAACAAAACCGTGAGTTAACACCGTTTTATAGGGAGCAATACCATTAGCAGCGACACTGGTTAATAAACTCGATTGAAACCATCCCCGATGCTGATCCGATCCTTCTAGATACATATCCGCAGGATAACTTAATTCTGGTCGAGCATTAGCCACCGCATTCCAACTAGAACCAGAATCAAACCACACATCCATAGTATCCATTCCCTTGCGATAACTGCGACCATTATCGCGATAACTGGGAGGTAACAATTCCTCTACCGATAACTCCCACCAAGCATTAGAACCCTTGACCGCAAAGATAGCTTGAACGTGATTAATCGTCTCCTCCGTTAACAGAGGTTCATTCGTTTCTTCGTCATAAAAAACAGGAATAGGAACCCCCCAACTGCGCTGACGAGAGATACACCAATCGCTTCTTTCACTAACCATAGAAGTGATGCGATTCTTACCCGTTGCAGGAATCCAACGCACCGAATCAATTGCTTCTAAAGCTAATTCCCGGAATCCTTCCACGGAAGCAAACCATTGTTCTGTTGCGCGGAAAATTGTCGGTTTTTTGGTTCTCCAATCGTAGGGATATTTATGCTGATATGCTTCTTCTTTAAGTAAGGCACCCTTTTCTGTCAGTGCTAAAATTATTGCTTCATTAGCATCTTTCAAGACATTTAAACCCGCAAATTGTCCCGCTTCTGCGGTGAAATTTCCCTGATCATCCACGGGAGAAAGTATCGGTAAACCGTAACGTTGACCGACGATATAATCTTCCTGACCATGGCCGGGGGCCGTGTGAACTAATCCAGTGCCGGAATCGGTGGTGACATAATCCCCACCGATGAGAATCGCACTTTCTCTGTCAAACAAAGGATGACGATATTTAGTATGTTCTAATTCCAGACCTTTAACCGTTGCTTTAATCGTCAAAGTCCTGTTAAAAGTGTCGGCCAATTTTTCGACTAAATCCGTCGCTACAATTAGATAATTAGACTCGCTAGTTTCCACCACTGAATAGTTTAATTCTGGGTTTAATGCGACGGCTAAATTCCCGGGTAAAGTCCAGGGGGTAGTCGTCCAGATAGCCACGGATAAATTAGGCAAAAATGGCGTTAAAACCGGGGTTGAAACTGATGTAATCGGAAAAGCAACATAGACACTCCTGGAAGTGTGACCTTCGGGATATTCTAATTCGGCCTCAGCTAAAGCGGTTTGAGAACTGGGACTCCAGTGAACCGGTTTTAGTCCCCGATAAATATAACCTTTTAGGGCCATTTTTCCGAATACGGCAATTTGAGCGGCCTCGTATTCGGGTTGTAGGGTTAAATAGGGATTTTCCCAGTCTCCCCAGACTCCATACCTTTTGAAACCTTCACACTGTTCTTTTTGCGTTTGAAGGGCAAAATCGTGGGCTTTCTGACGTAATTTCAAAGGGGTTAGACCCTCTTTTTCCGAGCTTTTGAGACTTTGTAAAACCTTCAGTTCGATCGGCAACCCGTGACAATCCCAACCCGGCACATAGCGCACTTTGTAGCCTTGCAGCAGTTTATATTTATTGATAATGTCTTTGAGAATTTTATTTAAAGCATGACCGATATGCAGAGACCCGTTAGCGTAGGGTGGTCCATCGTGGAGAATAAATAATTCTTTGGGGTTATTTTGCGCTAATTTCTCATATATTTGCTCATCTTGCCAGAATTTCTGGATTTCTGGCTCACGTTTACTGGCATTTGCTCGCATATCAAAGTCAGTTTGAGGCAAATTAACGGTATCTTTGTAACTTTTAGCGTTGGACATTCTGGCAAACCTATGGATATCAATCGTTTTCGGGATTCATTCCTAAATAACGTCCCTTTGAGAGTCGTTATCTCTATTCTGTCACATAATTGTAATATAAATATTACAAGTGACAATCATTGATCTATCAGTCTACCGAGATTGAGTCCAAGAGCAATGATTCCGAAAGGCTATAATTCAGTTATTCGAGGATAGGGAGTATGAGGACCATGGTGACGAATCCTAATTTTTTTTATGTCTCTCCAGAAGTGTATCTAGAAGGGGAAAGAGTCAGTCCGATCAAGCACGAGTACCGAAAAGGACGGATTTATGCGATGGTAGGGGCAAAAAAGCCGCATATTGTCTTAAATACAAATCTAGCTACTTTATTGAATATCCATCTCGATGATAGTCCCTGTCTTGTTCTCACTTCCGATATCAAAGTCCGGTTAGAGGAGGCAAATTGTTATTATTATCCCGATATTGCGGTGGTTTGTGACGAGAGAGAGATTAACAATACCGATGATTTTATTCTCTATCCCGTTCTGATTATTGAAGTATTATCGAAATCTACGGAATCCTTTGATAGGGGTGATAAATTTAGCGATTATCAAACCTGTCCCACCTTAAAAGAATACATTCTTATCCATCAAAACCAGAGGAAAATTGAATGTCACCGTCGCGAGGATTCTGGAATCTGGAAAGAACAGATCTATGAAGCCGGGGATGCGGTAGAATTCACCAGTGTAGGATTCCGGGGATCGCTCGCTTCTATCTATCGCAAAGTCCCCGGTTTGGTATGATTACAATTCTTTTTTGACTTCACTTAATTACTGTCATAATATTTCTCAAAAAAAGAGGAGAAAAAAGCAAGTTCTGCCCTTCTCTCCTCCAGTCTAGCGATTAATTACATTGAAACAGCAGTGAGTAATTTTTTACTATTCACCGCTTTAGTAAGCACCGTTATTTTTGGGAAAAACCACAACACCGATAGTTCTGAAGATTACCCAGATATCGGTTAACCAGTTACGCGAATTAACGTAATACACATCCATCTGCACCCGCAGGGGATAGGGTATGTCATTACGTCCCGAAACTTGCCATAAACCAGTCAAACCGGGGCGAATAGTTAAAACTTTGTCGATGCGATTGCCATATTTCTGCAATTCTTCGGGAACTAAAGGCCGCGGACCGACGACGCTCATATCTCCTCGCAGGACGTTCCAGAATTGGGGAAACTCGTCTAAACTGGTTAAGCGGAGAAACTTGCCAATCCAAGTTATACGGGGATCGTCCTTAAGCTTGAAATTATCCTCGAATTCCGCCCGCAGTTGGGGAGAGTCTTCCATCAGTCTCTCTAATACCTTATCCGCATCCATTACCATAGTACGGAATTTAATACAGTTGAAATGCTGGAAGTTTTGACCGACGCGCTTCTGCACATAGAAGACCGGACCGGGGGAACTAATCGCGATCAATAAGGCTAAGATTAAATAAAGCGGCGAAAAGAAAATTAGAACCGATAGGGAGAAAACGATATCGAATAATCGTTTTGAGGTATCGCCGTCTAAAGCTATTAACCAAGATTTTTGATGCCGTCTACCAGAGACCGAAGGTTTGAACCCTCGCTTCATCAAAGCTTGTAGAGCCTTGACGGAGATAAGTTGGCTATTAGCAGTCATCTTACTCCTTCACATCACACACACCACACAGTACCCATGATAAAGCCACAAGACCGAAAAAACAAGTCTTCAGTCCAATAAATGGCACTGGCAATTTTAGAGCCTTTGTACTGAAAAATCTCTAATTAGGGTTTGCGGCAAAAAGTTTGTTGGTGGGGTTAGGAGTCAGTAGTCAGAATTCAGGAGATTATTTTATTTATTCTCCCCGCTCCCATCTCCCCCGCTCCCCGCTCCCCTGCTCCCCGCTCCCCTGCTCTCCTATACCTTTTAAACAGGATTTAGTATTAAGCTAAGACGTATTTAAACCGCTTATTCTTAGATTAGCCGAATCTCCCCCCCTTGCCCTACCCCGACGTGGGGGTTGGGGGGTGTTGCCCTTTGCAAGAGTGCAAGAGTGCAAGAGTGCCTCGTCTCAACAAGCAATTTAAATTACGAACAGCTTATAGGACGTTTTTGAACCACCAAAAATTAATTATGCAAGAGGTTTAATAAATAAAAGGGCATCATTTGCTGATGCCCTGTGGCTGAATATTTAAGTAGTTAAGGATTTGATCCTAAGGATGAAGTATGCTCTTGTGTGCGCTCGTCTCCTGACTCGGAGAATTCTGACTCCCGAAAACGAAAACTTTATACTTGATCATCGGAAATTTTGGGTCTGAAACCCCGCCGTTCTAGGTTGGCTTTACGTTAGAATTAAAAGGCCAGTCTCGAAAACCAAGTGGACGGCGCAGCACCTTGAAAACTCGGCTTAGGGGG
>NZ_JADBUE010000227.1:0-2878 GCF_020245805.1 Microcystis sp. M179S2
ATCACTTTACCAAATTGTCTGTCAAAAGTTGATAAAGAAGCCTAGTCTCATAAAACAGTAAGCGGCACAGTCCATCCTTACCTAGTGCCTTAAAACTGGGTAACTCTTTCTTTTTTTCGATTCTTTGACCATTTTCGTGGTCGTAATAGACGTGAAGACGAGGATTGAGCCAAGAATGCTTAAGCTTGCTAATAATTTCAGTTTTAGCGGGTTTATTCGGGCAAATAGTCACCAGTGCGTGAGCGTATAAGTGAGAGCGCATTAAGTCGGAACCCTTCCAAGACTTTTTAACCTTGTCCTGTTTAGCGGAAGTGTCCCCAGAAATCTGGTAAGAATATCCTAACCCCAGATAAGCCTGAAACTTTCTCAGGCTGATATCGTGATTACCTCTAAAGTAAGGTTTCCCGTTAACGAGAAATCTTTCGATAGGATAGCAGTGCAAAAGCAGTAAACTCTGAGTGACAGTACCGAAAAGAAAATGCTCAAACACTTGAAAATAAGCTTGAAATTGTTCCAGTTCTAAGATGGCGCTTAATTCCTCTTCTTTAATTGATATTCTAGTTTGATACATGATAATATCATTAGCCAGTAATTGACTGTATTCACTAACTCCAGTGCCAGCCGTGACTTTAATCCGCGAGTTATTTCTCAATCCAGCGATATGTCCTAATGTAGGATTAAACCCGTTAACTCCAATATAATCAAAGTCTCTTTGAGCGATTTCTGGGTGTTCACAACACAATCGCTGTCTAAGTTGATTAATCAAAGAATTTTTGTTTTTATCAAGCTGTTCTCTCTCGTGAAAAGTCCGACGCAACAAATCGAGCGAGTCATAGTCGTAATTCTTTAAAATCGGGGGATTTCCTAAATCGTCTAACCCTGACTTATCAAAATAGGTTAGGGCAATGGTTAAAGCGTCAAGATAATCATCTTTATTTTTAGTCTTAAAATAATGCTGTCGATTTATCTTGGTTTGCTGATGGGATATCCAATAAATATCTAACCCTAATTTCTTAGCACAATTAACCCAGAAGCTTGCATACCAGTAACCCGTAGGCTCTAAAATAATAGCGTCAACAGCCAAAGATTTAATAATCTCGATCGCTTCAGCATTGCATTCTAACTTATAAGCTATGTCATTAAGCTGAATATTTCCCTTAATTCGCGGGTATCCTTTAATCGGTTCTCCAATACTTTTCGAGTATTGTAGAGGGGAAACAGACGTAAATTCGCACAAAAAAACCACGATAGCCCAATTACGGCTAACGTCTATACCTAGTATTTTCATCGGTTATAATAGGAGTGATTGAGTTTAAAAAGAATTAGCCTTACGATACTCCCGTAGGGCTTTTTAAACCCTATCTCACTTTAAAAGGCACAATTCTTAAAAGTTCTCGAAGCCTTACGATTGAAGTGCAAGCTAATGCTTGAAATCTTAGAAAAAGGCACTCTCGGACTAGGATCAGGTTTGGACCCTAACCCCATCCCCTCGACCGTGGCCGATAGGGTGCGATTAGGTTAAAAGGGTATCTCATCATCATCTAGATCGCAGTCTTTGGGTTCCCAGTCTTCTGGTTTAAAGATATCGTTACTAGCTTCTACTTCCTCTCGCGTGGGAACATCTTCATGATTGTGTCGCTTGTCATTATCTTTGTATTCTTCATCCGCGTTAACGGTATAAATCCAGAGAATTTGTTTAAGCGAATCATAGTCTTCTTCGTCAATTGTGATAGAATTTCCATCTATCATTTTGAGGATTAATTTATCTGGTTCTATTACCACAAAACAAACCTGATCTAAATTAATCCAGTAGGCTTGTCCTCGATCACTGCCATAATAAAAATTAGCCATTAATTTCCTCCACATTGGTAAAATCAGGATAGTTCATCTCTAGTCGTAAATCGTCCCGATTAGTCCGCACAGTGACAGAATTTTTAGCCTGGAGTAAGTAATCCTCAAGAATCCCACAATGAAACTCATCAAGATATTTCTCTAAAATAAAATCGATTAATTCGCTCAAGATTGCCTGTAGTCCATAATCAGAGAAAGTCTCCCATAGGAAAGAAATTTTAGTCTCTTGAGTTAATTGGTCTGATTGTGATAATTGATTCATTTTCTTTTTCCTTGCAGTAAGAGATGCTCTGCTTAATTTTGTTTGAGAGATCGTCAACTTCCCTCTTGTAGCCTTGTATTTGCTTTTGCATTTTAGATATTTGTTTTCGATGTGACTTGAGATTGTCTAACCCGTCCGAGACAGGGATGGAAAATAAAGCCGTATTTGCGAAACTTTCGGCAAACCCTAAATGCTGAGAACAAAAGCCTAGCAGTTTGTGGATGATCGAGAAATAGTGGGATAGAAAATTATAAAATTCTACCCGCGCAAAAATTGTTGTTTTGTTCATCGGAATTACCTTAATAAGTACCCAAAAATAAAATCCCCCTATCAAAAAGGAACTAACTTCCCATTGTCAAATAGGTATGAGTTAACCACAGGAGAGTAGTAATTATCCTGATGGCTAAAATTAGCCCGATAGCGTTTAGCAAAATTAGGCAGGTCATCCTCATCCTCATCCTCATCCTCATCCTCATCCTCATCCTCATCCTCATCCGGCTCATCCGGTTCGTCCGGCGGTATAGTGTCACGGCTAGGGTCATCGTCATCAGGGAGTAGTGACTCGATCAGTTCCTCTAACAACTTGGATGGAGACATACCAGACTCGGCGGCCTTTTCCCGTAGCTTCTCCCATGACTCAAGAGAGATGTTAACCTTTTTGGAGTTAGGTCTCTGATAGGGATTTTCGAGATGAGCCTTGACCTTATAGAGGGTCAACTCGTGGTCAGCGTAAGTCTTACAAATGTCACGCCATGCGTCTAAGAG
>NZ_JADBUE010000228.1:0-15715 GCF_020245805.1 Microcystis sp. M179S2
TCATAGGGCTGAGCAACTAAACAACCGCGATCAGCCCAAAATTCATTTAATTTAGCGATAACAGCTTGGAAAGTTAGAGACATGGGAAAAAGTAAAAAAGCGGCTTAGGGGTTGGGGAAGTGGGGTGTGGGGTGTGGGGAAGTGGGGTGTGGGGGCATGGGAAGGATAAATAAAAATAATCTCCTGTCTCCTGTCTGGGAGTCTCCTGTCTGGGAGTCTCCTGTCTGGGAGTCTCCTGTCTGGGAGTCTCCTGTCCCACTGCTATTAGGAGGCCATGGTAGCTGCGGGACGACGGCGGCGATAAGTACGATTGTTCGCTGGTTCCGTTGCCGCCGCTTGCAGGAGGAAAATCACTAGAGGTTGACTCTGTAACTCCCGTTTAATTAAACGCTGCAAAGTCGTCTCGATTTCGGCCCGCAAACCGGCCCAATCCTGGACTCCCGTGGCGGTTTTAAATTCACCGATGCGATCGCTTAAACAGCGTTCGATCGCCCGAATAATTAACTGATTCAGCAGCGAGATTTCCACTTTTGTGACCACACCGCGCAAATTAATCTCTGGAGGTGCGCTTAATTGTCCCTCACCGTTAACGAAGGATGCGATCGTAATCACACCATCTTCGGCTAACTGTTGTCTTTCCTGCATAATGTGTTCGTGGACTACACCCGCTTGATCGACTAACTCGATTCCCGAAGGCACTGGCGCGCCAAGTCCAATGCGATCGCCAGTTAACTCGATCGTGTCACCATTTTTGACAATTACCATATTTTCGGCGGGAATACCCATACTTTGGGCCATCTGAGCGTGTTTGACCAGCATTCGGTGTTCTCCATGCACTGGCACAAAAAACTTCGGCCGCGTCAAAGATAACATCAATTTATGGTCTTCTTGGGAACCATGGCCGGAAACGTGAATTCCCTTATCGCGTCCGTAAACAACGTTAGCCCCCTGCATCATCAGGCGATCAATTGTATTGACTACAGCGATCGTATTACCCGGAATCGGATTAGCGGAAAAGACAATCGTATCCCCCTGACGCGCACGAATATGAGGATGTTCACCCTTAGAAATCCGCGTCATGGCTGCTAAAGGTTCCCCCTGGGAGCCTGTAGTTAAAATGACGATTTTATCATCGGCTAAATTGCGGGTCGCTTTCAAGGGTTCAAATATATCGTCGGGACATTTTATATACCCCAAGTTACGCGCATGAGCGATGACATTTAACATCGATCGACCCACTACCACCACTTTCCGGTTAAATTTCTGGGCCAATTTCAACACCAGATTAATCCGATGCACCGAGGAAGCAAAGGTAGTAATCATAATCCGTCCCGTTGCTTGGTTAAAAACCCGCTCTAAACCGGGATAAACGGAAGCTTCCGAGGGAGTATAACCGGCTACTTCTGCGTTAGTGGAATCACTCAATAAACATAGCACCCCTTTCTCGCCATGTTCGGCAATTTTTTGTAGATCAAAGAATTCGCCATCGACGGGAGTATGGTCAATTTTAAAATCTCCTGTGTGAATAACTACCCCTAAAGGAGTGTGAATTGCTACACAAAAACTATCGGCGATCGAGTGGGTATTGCGGATATATTCCACCATGAAAGATTTACCTAAACGCACCATTTGCCGGGGAACTACGGTTTCTAATTTGGTACGATTTGCTAATCCTGCTTCTTCCAATTTATCCCGCAATAAAGCCATCGCTAGACGCGGACCGTAGATAATTGGTACATCAAATTGTTTGAGATGGTAGGGAATGCCACCGATATGATCTTCGTGACCGTGGGTGACGATCATACCCTTAATTTTATGGCGATTTTCTCTTAGATAAGTCATATCGGGAAGCACTACATTGACCCCGTGCATATCATCGGAAGGAAAAGCTAAACCGGCATCCAGGAGAATAATCTCATCATCGTACTCAAAAACACAGGTGTTTTTGCCGATTTCGTGTAGTCCTCCTAGGGGAATGATCTTTAGTTTTGCTTGGGTTTTATCTTGATTCATTAGGTGTCCTTTGATGGTAAGTTATGGTGATTTTTCAGGTGGGTTTTGTGGACGGGAAATCTCAAAAAATGAATAGTTAGAATAAGTCGAACTAGGGAAATAACACCTAGCTAAACTCACTTAGTATCAATACTTTCTAGCAGTTCTAAACTATATTTCTTTTCTTCTAGTTAAGCTATTAATATTATAACCTACTTTCTCGAAAAAATCCTAGTTTAGTTAGCCAAATTTTCTAGTATTTTTCTAGATTAAAGCCAATTCTTGCATGATTTTTGCTAATCCTTCTTCTAGTTCGGGACTTAAGGAACATAAAGGAGATCGCAATCCCCCCACCTCCCAACCGACTAGATTTAAGGCCGCTTTAATTGGAATTGGATTAGTGGCACAGAATAAACCTTTAAACAGGGGAAATAATTTCAAATTAATCTCGATCGCTTTGGCTGCATCTCCAGTTAAGAAAGCTTGAATCATTCCTTGAATTTCTTCTCCCACTAGATGACTAGCAACACTGACCACCCCCACCGCACCACAGGTCATTAGGGGTAAGGTAAGAAAATCATCGCCAGAATAAATAGCGAAATTTTCAGGAGTATGACAGTAAATCTTACAGGTTTGTTCTAAATTACCACTAGCTTCTTTTACCGCCACAATATTATCAACTGCTGCCAGTTTAATAATCGTTTCTGGGGTCATATTTTGACCCGTACGACCGGGGATATTATAAAGCATCACCGGCAGATCGGGACAAGCTTTGGCAATGGTCAGAAAATGCTCGTATAAACCCTCTTGGGGAGGTTTATTGTAGTAGGGAACCACCTGTAAAGAACCATCTAAACCCAGTTTAGCAGCCTGTTGGGTAGCTTCGATCGCTTCGGAAGTGGAATTAGAACCCGTCCCCGCAATCACTTTTCCCCGACCATTAACCGCTTTTTTGACAATACTAAATAGTTCGTATTCTTCCTGCCAACTTAGGGTGGGTGATTCTCCCGTCGTCCCACAGACCACTATACCATCGCTACCGTGAGTAACTAGATAATCGGCCAATTTTTCCACCAGGGCATAATTAACTTGACCCTCGACGGTGAAGGGAGTCACCATCGCCGTAATTACTCGTCCAAAATATGTTGTTTCACTCATTTATCAGTTATCAGTTATCAGTTATCAGTTATCAGTTATCAGCTTCTGAAGGCAAGAGGCAACAGGCAAGAGGCAAAAGAAAGAATCTGGCAATTTTCCTACCCAAAAAGAAGGTTATCAACTAAGTACATCGAAGCCTTTAGCTTCACAAATTAGGTTTTAGATTCGGCCTTTGTTACCAGTTTTTGAGCGATCAGCAATCAGCTTTCAGACTTTACTTATCCGGTTAATTAGCTATTTTTCTAATTATTATCGCCTTGATTTAGCTGATGGCTGATCGCTTAATTATCAAACTGTTGCTAATCTTGAACCGACGAGATTTTTCTTGACTAAAAGTTCGGCAATTTGTACAGCATTTAAAGCCGCACCCTTGCGAATTTGATCGCCGCATAGCCACAATTCTAGACCGTTAGGATGGGAGATATCTTGACGAATGCGTCCCACTAATACTTCATCGCGACCGGTAGCATCAATTGGCATGGGAAAATAATTAGCGTCCCAATCTTCCACTAATTTTACCCCCGGAGCGGACTGAAGAATCTCTCTAGCCTTCACCACAGAAAAAGGCTGACTAAATTCTAGGTTAACCGATTCCGAATGGGCCCGCAGCACGGGAACCCTTACACAGGTGGCGCTAACCCGCAGCCCCGGACAAGCAAAAATCTTGCGGGTTTCGTTGACCATTTTCATTTCTTCCTCGCAGTACCCTTGACCATTAATCGGGGTATTGTGGGGAAAAAGATTAAAAGCGAGGGGATAGGGGAAGGAATTAGTGGGAGGTTGCCGATTATCAAGAATTGCTTGCGCTTGCTGTTTTACCTCCTCCATGGCTCGCGCTCCAGCACCACTAGCAGACTGATAAGTAGAAACTACTACTCGCTCGATCGCCTGTACTTGGTGGAGAGGCCAGATCGCCACTCCTAAAAGAATTGTCGTACAGTTGGGATTAGCGATAATGCCCCGGTGATTGTCCACACTGTCGGGATTGATTTCTGGGACAACCAAAGGCACTTCGGGATTCATGCGAAAAGCACTGGAGTTATCGATAATCGTCGCACCCGACTCGACAATAGTTTTCGCCCAAGCTTTCGAGGTGGCCCCCCCCGCAGAAGCAAGAACTATATCCACGTCCTGAAAAGAGCGCTCGTTTACCGCTTCGATGAGGAGACTTTTGCCCCGAAAATCGAGGGTTTTTCCAGCAGAACGCTCGGAAGCCAGTAATTTTAGACTAGCGAGAGGAAATTGACGACTAGCTAATAACTCTAGTAATTCCGTTCCCACGGCCCCGGTGGCTCCTAAAATAGCGACCCGTACTTTTTGACTCAAATTGTGTGACCTCCTGACGAGTTGGGTGATGATAATGATCCGAAGAAATCGTTACAGTAAAAAATCTTTTTTGTCCACCGAGTTATTCTAAAACTTGGATTGATCGGCTTTTGATCAGCAAAATTTTCTGATTGGGCTTAACTGCCCCAAGGACGGAATAAGTTAAATATACCCCATTGACCGCTAAAATAAAAAGATTGTGACAGCTTGGGGAACAACTGCAGCTATTCCCCTAGAATATCATGAGCGGGACGGATCCACCGCAGGCGTAAACACCGCTCACCCTATTATAAACGTTCCTTGTCGTAAGAGCTAGAAAAATCAATGAAAGTTATTCAGGAAAAGCTTCCTGCCAGTCAGATAGGTTTAGAAATTGAAATTCCCGCCGAAACCACGAAAAACACCCACGAGCAAGTGGTCAAGAATTTAGCGAAGTCGGCCAATATACCCGGTTTTCGCCCCGGCAAGGTTCCCCGTCAGATCCTTCTGCAAAGATTGGGAACTAAGGCGGTAAAAGCGGCGGTAATTGAGGAATTAATTGAAAATTGCCTCGAATCTGCCCTGAAACAGGAGGGTATCGAGTCCCTGGGCAATCCACAGCTATTGTCTAAGTTTGAGGATTTGATCGCTGCCTATGAACCGGGTAAAGCTTTGACTTTTTCAGTTTCCCTGGATGTGGCCCCGACAATTATTCTCGGAGATTACGAAAATCTGAGCGTTACTGCCGAAGAAACCGTTTATGATCCCGAATCCGTGGAAAATTGGTTTAAAGAGCGTCAAGAACAGTTAGCAACATTGGTTCCCGTGGAAGATCGCGGGGCGCAGCTGGGAGATGTGGCGATCGTTGATTATCGGGGCAAATCCGCCGAAACTGGCGAGGATATCCCGGATATTGACGGCGAAGATCTGCGGGTGGATATGGAAGCAGGACGCTTTATCGAGGGTATGGTGGAAGGAATTATCGGCATGAAACCGGAAGAAGTCAAAGAGATGACTTTAACTTTCCCGGAAGATTATCCCAAAGAAGATGTGGCAGCAAAAGCGGTAATCTTTACAATTACGATGAAAGAGTTAAAAGCGAAGGAATTACCAGAGCTTGACGACGATTTTGCCCAAGAAGTCAGCGATCAGGAAACAATCGCCGAATTAAGAGCAAGTTTAGAGAAACGTTTCCAAGAACAAGCGGAGAAGGAAACCAAAGAAAGCATTGATGACGCTTTAACCAAGGAATTAGTCAAGGGTGCGACTTTAGATTTACCGGAGACGCTGATCGAAAAGGAAGTGACGCATATTTTGACCCAAAGCTTCATGCAGTTCCAACAAATGGGGCTAGATGTCAACCAGTTGTTTACAAAAGATAATATTCCCAAAATGCGGGAAAACGCCCGTCCCGATGCGATCGAAAGTCTGAAAGAGACTCTGGTGGTGCAGGAATTGGCTAAAGTCGCGGGCATTGAAGTCAGTCCCGAAGCGGTAGCGGAAAAAATCGCTAATATCATGGCCCAATTGTCCGATCGCGACATAGATATGCAGCGTCTGGAACAGGTGATCACTGAAGAAATGCTGGCGGAAAACACCCTGGAATGGCTGAAAGAAAAAGCTACTATCACCCTTGTCCCCAAAGGTTCCCTAGAGGAAGAAACAAGCGAGGAGGAGGAAACGGAAGAAACCTTCGCATTCACCGAAGTGGAAGTGTTGGCAGCCGAGGAAGAACCGTAAGGAGTTAGCAGTCGTGTTGGGTGTTGGGGTTTTAGGGTTTTGGGGTATTAGTTGAATTCCCCCATTCCCCCATCTCCTGATAACTGATAACCGATTCCTGCCAACCGGGGGAAACTTAGGGCATAATAGATGGACAGAAGTGCTAAAGATGCTTAACATTTGCCAATAAAAGCTCCACAGCCAAGCAAAAACCCTAAGATTGTGATAGCGGAACCGAAAAAATTATGCTCGAATCGAGATCACCTGACTACCCAATTACCAGTAATTGTCGCCCTGCTATCTACGCCAACACGGGGAGAAACTCCCTAGCTAACGTTTTACCCGTGGTAATCGAACAGTCTGGCATGGGTGAACGGGCTTTTGATATCTATTCTCGACTCTTGCGCGAGAGAATTGTCTTTTTGGGAACCCCCGTCGATGATCAGGTCGCTGATTCGATCGTCGCCCAACTCCTCTACTTGGAAGCAGAAGATCCCGAAAAAGATATCCAACTCTATATCAACTCCCCCGGTGGTTCCGTTTATGCCGGACTGGCTATCTACGACACCATGCAACAAATTCGCCCCGACGTGGCGACAATTTGTTTCGGTTTAGCGGCTAGTATGGGAGCATTCCTGCTTTGTGGCGGCGCGGCAGGTAAACGGATGTCCCTACCCAGTAGCCGGATCATGATTCACCAACCCCTCGGCGGGGCCCAAGGTCAAGCTAGTGATATCGCCATCCAAGCCAAAGAGATCCTCTATATTAAACAGAGACTCAATACCATGCTGGCTCACCACACCGGTCAACCCTACGATCGCATCGCCAACGACACCGAACGGGACTTTTTCATGTCGGCCGTCGAAGCCAAAGAATATGGGTTAATCGATCTGGTGATTTCCCGTCCCGAACTGCCCGATCCTACCGTTCCCGTTACTTCCCTGTAAATAATAAACTATGTCTAAATACGACTCCCACCTCAAGTGTTCATTTTGCGGCAAATCCCAGGAACAAGTGCGAAAATTAATCGCCGGGCCGGGGGTCTATATTTGTGACGAGTGTGTGGAACTGTGTAACGAAATTCTCGATGAGGAATTGATGGAACCGCCTAGTCCGGTCGCCCCAGTGGAGGAACGCCCCAACAAACGGCGATCGGGCCAAAACAAAACCACTTGGGAACAAATTCCCAAACCAAGAGAGATTAAAAAATACCTCGATGACTACGTTATTGGTCAAAATGAGGCGAAAAAAGTGCTTTCTGTGGCCGTTTATAACCATTACAAACGCCTCAAAGATATCCAAACCCAAAAAGCCAGTGGCGGCAATCCGGAAGATAGCATCGAACTGCAAAAATCTAATATTCTGTTAATTGGT
This sequence comes from Microcystis sp. M179S2, assembly GCF_020245805.1. Taxonomy (NCBI): domain Bacteria; kingdom Bacillati; phylum Cyanobacteriota; class Cyanophyceae; order Chroococcales; family Microcystaceae; genus Microcystis; species Microcystis sp. M179S2. The sequence continues at coordinate 7,549 of NZ_JADBUE010000228.1, forward strand.
CCCACAGGATCGGGAAAAACCCTTCTAGCTCAAACTCTGGCCAAAATCCTCGATGTACCTTTTGCTGTCGCCGATGCCACCACTTTAACCGAGGCCGGTTATGTGGGGGAAGATGTGGAAAATATTCTCTTGCGTCTGTTACAAGTGGCAGATTTAGACGTGGAAGAGGCGCAGCGGGGCATTATCTACATCGATGAAATCGATAAAATTGCCCGCAAGAGCGAAAATACCTCGATTACCCGGGATGTGTCCGGAGAAGGGGTACAGCAAGCTTTACTGAAAATGTTAGAGGGAACGATCGCCAATGTTCCCCCCCAAGGCGGCCGCAAACACCCCTATCAGGATTGTATTCAGATCGACACCAGCAATATCCTGTTTATCTGCGGTGGGGCGTTTGTCGGTTTAGATAAGGTGATCGATCAGCGTCTCGGTAAAAAATCCATGGGCTTTATTCAACCGGGAGATGGCCAAGCTAGTAAGGATAAGGTAGCGGCAGGGTTATTAAAACAAATGACTCCCGATGATTTAGTCAAATTTGGCATGATTCCAGAGTTTGTCGGTCGGATTCCCATCCTAGCGGCACTGTCACCCCTGGATGAGGAAGCTTTAATCGCTATCCTGACCCAACCCCGCAACGCTTTGGTGAAACAGTATCAAAAACTGTTGAAGATGGACAATGTACAGTTAGAGTTTAAATCTGATGCCGTCCTAGCGATCGCCCAAGAAGCCTATCGTCGCAAAACCGGGGCCCGGGCCCTGCGGGGTATTGTCGAGGAATTAATGCTCGATGTCATGTACGAATTGCCCTCGCGCAAGGACGTGAAACGATGTTTAATCACCCGCGAAATGGTGGAAAAACGTTCCACGGCAGAGCTATTGGTTCATCCTTCCTCTTTACCCAGTCAAGAATCCGCTTAAGGGGAAAAATCGAGGTTAACCATGCTGAACACCGTTCCTGCGATCATCAAAGAAGGCCGGATCGAACTCCTCGAATCCGTGCCGATTCCAGAGGGTACTAGAGTTCTAGTCACCCTCATCCCGGAGGAGACAAACTCGGATTTCTGGCAAAAAGTCAGCGAAACTGCACTGGCTAAGATTTGGGATAATCTGGAAGACGACATCTATGAACGATTACTCGAAGCTTGAAATCGTTCTCGTTCGTTATCCTTAAGACAATCGGACGACTATCGGACACAGATGCGCGACGTTGGCAAAACTCTTTACGAGGATGGCTAGGTATCTAAGTAGGTGGGTGGAATTAAATATAAGATGAACGTAGGTTGGGTTGAAGCATGAAACCCAACGCCCGCATGGGTTACGCTACCGCTAACCCATCCTACAAATAATTGTACCTCCCTACTTAACTATCATGAAAACTCAAATAATCGATAAAACAGTCACTGTTCGCGGTGTTCCCCACTATTACGAGTGGATTCGGGGGTCAGAATCTGCCCAGAAAAAGCCGGTTATGGTGTTTATTCATGGTTGGGGAGGATCGGGACGCTATTGGCGATCAACCGCTGCGGCAATTTGCGATCGCTTTGATTGTTTATTGTACGATATGCGCGGTTTTGGTCGGTCTAAATTGCCAGAAAAATCTATTGATCTTTCCTACGATTTAGAAGAATATGCCCTTGATTTGGCCTTGTTTTTAGATAGTTTGGAAATTGAAAAAGTCTATCTCAATAGTCACTCTATGGGGGCATCGGTGGCGACTTTTTTTATTACTATGTACCCCGAAAGAGTGGTCAAAGCAATTTTAACCTGTAATGGCATTTTTGAGTATAATAAAGCGGCTTTTGCTGCCTTCCATAAATTCGGTAAGTATGTGGTACAGTTTCGTTATGATTGGTTTTTAAAAGTACCTTTTGCCGATCGATTATTTATGGCGAGATTTTTGCATCGATCGATCCCAAAATCAGAAAGAATTGCTTTTTTAGAAGATTTTTTAGCGGCAGATTACGAGGCCGCCCTAGGCACAATTTATACATCTGTGAGTAAAAAAGCAGTGGAAATTATGCCGGGTAAATTTGCCGAGATTAAAATACCAACTCTTTTAGTATCGGGAGAAAAAGACATTATTATCCCCGCCAAAATGGGCAAAATGGCGGCGGATTTGAATAATAATATCCAGTATGTGGAGATGGCTAATACTGCTCACTTTCCCATGTTAGAAGATGCCCCTACTTATCTAAAAAAATTGCAAGATTTTTTAGAAATTAATTAGAATGCCAAAAGGTCAGGAAAAACGCCCCAAGGCTACACCAATCAGGATAGTAACCCCGAAAAAGAGACGATACCAGACAAAAACCCAGGTACTCTGTTTTTTGAGATAATCTAATAACCAAGCGATCGAAAGATAGGAAAATATCGCCGAGGAAATTACCCCAATAGCGAGGGGAATTAATTCACTGGTGTTAATCTGGTCGAGAACGCCTTTAAATTCCACTAAACCGGCTAAAGTTATCGCCGGAATCCCCAACAGAAAGGAAAATCGCGCCGCTACGGCCCTTTCTAAACCCATGAATAACCCGGCAGTTAAGGTGGACCCAGAACGAGATACCCCCGGTATTAGGGCTAAAGCTTGGGCTAATCCCATTAAAACCCCGTCTTTTTGTCGCAAAGTCTCAAAACTGCGTTTATGTTTCCCGATTTTTTCGGCCGTACCTAAGAGTAAAGACATGACTATGGAGGCACAGGCGATCGCTGTCATGCTTCTCAGGGGGGAATTATCTAAATCGGGAATGAAAAGTTTCATTAACAAACCGAAGAAAACGATCGGAATTGTGCCTAGGATAATCCCCACGGCCAAACGAAAATCCTGGGAACGATAATCGGAACTAGCCACCGCTTTCACCATTCCTGTGGATATTTGCCTTAAATCCTGCCAAAAATAGGACAATACCGCCGCAATACTGCCCAATTGAATCACTGCCGTATAGGTGACACCGGGATCTCCCCAACCCAAAAAGACGGGAATCACTTTTAGATGAGCGGTACTGCTAATCGGCAAAAATTCTGTCACTCCCTGCACAAATCCCAAAAAAATCGCCTGTAACCAGTTAATTTTTGCCAGAGGTATGGTGCTAGTGGTTGATTGGGCAATGACGGCGGGTGTAATCGCCAAAATCACCGTTATTATCGCTAGTCCTAGCCATTTATAGCTTTTTTTCAGGAAGGAAAACATCATTTTTCAGTAAAAAAAGGGGTTGGGGTGTGGGGAGAAGTGGGAATTATGAATTATCAATTATGAATTATGAATTGGGAGGTGGGGAAGTGGGGAGACCACTTCGTGCGCGTTGCGGGGGGAGACAGGAGACAGTATACAGGAGACAGAAGTAACTGATAACAAGGGACGAATCTAAAACCTTATTTCTAATCTTCTTTTTAGGTGGGAGAATTGCCAGATTCCTTCTTGGAGACTCTTGCCTGTTGCCTTCAGTAACTAATTTAAGTATAAATACTTGTTGACAACTCATAGTCGTTATGAGTACACTTAATTTAGACAAACTCAAAATGAGTACGACTGAGCAATTAGGAGTTGACGATTATGCTACCAAACCGAGAAGGGCAGAGAGTTCCCGATGTCACCTTTCCTGTACGTCAAAATAATCAATGGGTGAACATCACCAGCGAGGAATTATTCAAAGGAAAAACCGTTGTTCTTTTTGCCTTACCCGGGGCATTCACTCCCACCTGTTCCACCTCCCATTTACCCGGATATAACGAATTAGCCCCAGTTTTTCGGGAAAATGGCGTAGATAGTATTGTTTGCTTGTCGGTGAATGATACCTTTGTCATGAACGAGTGGGCAAAAGACCAAGAATGTGATAATATCCTTTTGATTCCCGACGGTAACGGCGAATTTAGCGCAGGAATGGGGATGTTAGTCGATAAAGCTGACTTAGGTTTCGGTAAACGTTCTTGGCGCTATTCGATGCTAGTCAAAGATGGTGTTATCGAGAAAATGTTCATCGAACCAGAAGAACCGGGAGATCCTTTCAAAGTCTCCGATGCAGAAACGATGTTACACTACATCAACCCAGAAGCCAAAAAACCGCCTTTAGTCTCTCTTTTCTCGAAAGTCGGCTGTCCCTACTGCCTCCGGGCTAAGAAAATGTTAGAAGAAAAAGGCCTACAATACGAAGAAATTATCCTCGGACGGGATGCCACCAGTCGTTCTCTGCGGGCCATGAGTGGTAATACCACCACCCCACAAGTCTTCATTAACGGGCAATTAATTGGCGGTTCGGAAGAATTAGCGGCTTATTTAGGAGCATAATTAATCAGCTATCAGCTATCAGCCTCTGATTTTTCAATTAATTAGCCATTTTTCTAGTTATCAACACTATTATCTAGCTGACGGCTGAGGGCGATGTTAATCAATTCTGAAAGGGGATGTGTATAACTTGAGCTTAATTGTAGGATCAAAATCAGTCCCCTCTACACGGACACAAGTGAGAAAATTATCGAGTATTCTGTTAACTGATCAAGGAGAAAGATTATGGTAGCCACTCCAGTCAAAACCAAAACCACGGGACAATACTACGCCACTCGTATCGATTTAGCATTAGATATCCGCAAAGCTGTGGTTGAAATCTTAAGCCAAACCCTTGCCGCTAGTTTAGACCTAAAAACTCAGGTTAAACAGGCCCACTGGAATGTAAAAGGTTTAAATTTCTACCAATTGCACAGCCTATTCGACGAAATGGCCACGGAATTAGAAGGCTATGGGGACATGGTAGCAGAACGGATTACCGCTTTAGGTGGAACCGCTTTGGGAACAGCGCGCATCGCTGCCGCTAACTCGATTCTGCCGGAATATCCGGCTGATATCGTCGATGGTAGTGAACATATCGTTGCTTTAGCCGAACGTTATGCCTTATACGCCGCCCATCTTCGTTCTGCTATTGATACCACTGGCAATCAAGGGGATGCCGACACAGCAGATCTCTATACGGAAATCTCCCGGGACATCGATAAACGTCTCTGGTTCCTAGAAGCGCATCTGATTAAATCGGAAGATGTTATCAGATAAATTTGGGGTGTATTAACTTAGCTTAATACACCTTAAATTCTCGTAATCGGTAAACGTAGCCAATCACTTAACTGTTGTGCCAACCAATCTAATTCCGCTTCGCTAACATCTTCACTGGCAGTGATAACATATTCTCGATGGTTGGCAACGAGAACCAGAGAAGGAGGAATAATATTAACATTTTCTCCCTGCATAGTGACGGTGACATTGCGACGGAGGAGACTATAAATTTCGGAACTAGCAGCATCGGCAGTTAGTTTAAATTTTAGCCCCCAGAGTTTTTGGTAGAGAGAAACTTTTTTGGGGGTAAGTTTTAACTCTAGTTCCCCCTGCCAAAAAGATTTCCATAACTGCCAAGATAAACTAGAGGAGATTAAATTGAGCAGAAAAATTAGGATAATCGGGATTAAAAAAGCGACCAGTTTGAGATCATAAATACCGACTATGGTTAAGAGAATGATCGTAAAGAATAGGGATGGTAAAAACTGTCTTAACTGGGTTTTGAGATTGTTGAAAAACTTTTGTTTGGTTTTACTAGCGATTTTTATTTGCAGGAGATTATCTTTTTTATAAACAGTAACTTCGCTGCCGTAGGGTTTGGTCAGATTGCCAATAGATACTAAGATCAATTGACAACTATATAAGCTGGCTAAAGCTTCTGTCACCGAACGAAAATGAGAGTCTGGGGGGGAGTTTGATAATCTTTTTAACCAATAGATGAAAAAAGCACTTAGATTAGTTTTTTGTTCAAAGTTTTCGGGTATGTAACGATGCTTAATCCCCGTGGCTAAACTAATCAAACTTTTACCTATATCCTGTAAGTCCGTGGTGGGAGAATCGGAATCAAAGGCAAAATCAACTAGATAAAAACGATGGGACTGGGTATCAAAGAGGATATTACTAAGTTTAATATTGCCGTGGTTAATGGGGACATCCTGCTGATGGAGATAGGAGAGAATCTCCAAAAGATATTTGGCAATTTGTTTGAGATCTTGTTCTGCTAACAAATAACTGGAGTTTAGATAGTTTTCTAAAGGCTGCGCTGATAAATAAGGTCGGACAATAGCGATGATTTGTTCTTGGGATGAATCTATCTCAAAGCTATCGAGGTATTTGGGGAGAGATGGGTGGGAGAGTTGTCGCAACAGGGCAATTTTACCAGTTATTTCTCCGATCAACTGACTCCCTTGCCCCCTAGGAACAGAAATAAGTTTAATGATAACTAACTGGGTGGTGTGTCTGTCCCTAGCTAAGATAGTTTTTTTTCCCAGTAACTGTTGGACTTGATAACGACTATGGAGAACTCGATCGAGCATGGGGGAGGATGGAGTAAGGAGTATTTCTAGGATAGCTCACTCTGGAAACTCTAGCCGCCATCTTTAGCATCCTTTTAATATTTTAACCCATATTCCCCACTTCAGTTTGAAGCATAAAAAACTACAGGTCTTTTCAAAGAAAAAAAATCAGAATAAGCCAAAAAAATACTCAACCAATCAGATATTGAGAAGAAATCATCAAATACCAAATATTTTTTCGGCTCAAAGAGTTAAACTAAGTCACAACCAGCAGTCAGCGGCAAGAGTTGTTGGTTGGGAGAAGCCGAGAGGCCTTTCCGGATAGTCAAAGCAAGCTATAATTAAATCGGCTCGCTTGTGAGTTTATTCTCTGCTTGGCACGACTGCCAAGGGTAACGACAAGAGTAAACCAGGGGGCTACGATAAACCTAAAATTTTCCCAAAATAGGAGGAACCTCTCATGGTTGAGGCCATCTTACCGGGTACTTACATAACAGTACGAGATGAAGGACTGATTAGCGCTGGTCAGGTTGTTTCAGGAAATATCGGAATTGTTGGAACCGCAGCCAAAGGACCAGTGGATGAGGTACAAATTCTTGGCAGTTTTTCGGAAGCTAAAGCAATTTTCGGGGAAATTGATCCCGCTCGCCAACTAACCTTAATTCAAGCACTAGAGCAGATTTATAACAATGGCGGTAAGACTGTCTATGCAGTTCGTACAGGCACTAACGCCACCAGAGCTGCCTACAAAATCAAAGATAGCACCGACAAAGAGCTGGTGAAACTGGAGGCACAAACTCCAGGAACCTGGGGTAATGACATCAAGATCAAAATCACTAATGCTGACTCGTCTGGTAAGAGCAAGAAAGTCGAGCTAACCTATCAAAATACTAAAGAAACCTATACCATTTCTAAGTCCGGCGACTTGGAACAACAAGTCAATAACCAGACTAAAGGTTCTAATTTAGTGACTGCCACTCTAGCTAAAGACTCTTCCTCCGAGGCTTTACCGAAAAACACCAGCGAAAGTGGTGAGAAATTTGCCGCAGGCTCCGATGGAAAACCAGCTAGTGCCGAGGAATATAAAAATAGTCTGGTACAATTGGAGAATGAACTAATAAACTTGGTTTTGCTGGCTGGACAGGATGACAGGATGTCACCAACCCCGAAATGGTGACAGCACTGCTGGGTCACTTGAACACAACCGCGACAATCAAGCGAGAACGGATCGGCCTTATTGGTAGCGGAACCTCTGATGATGTTGACACGATCGCCAAGTCACTAGCTGAAGAAAAAGCCCAATGCTGAGGTGAAGAGACCGCAAATTAACCTAAAAAGAGATAGAAAGAGATAGAAAGGATGAATAGAAATCTAAGTGAAGAAGAACAAAAGAAGCCGCTTTAAAAAAACGCTGACAAACAGTTAAATCTGCCTAATTCAAACGAAGCAATAAAAGCAAGTTATGGAGCCAACTTTCAATCTCATCTCTTAGAGCAGTACAAAATGTATGTGGAGATGATGGATAGAGTTACTGAAAGAAGAGGAAAGACTAATACCTTCTATTTGTCATTACTATCTGGCTTGGGCTCTTCTGGTTTCTGTACTGGTTGAAAAAATCTTGTTACCTGAATCTAAAGATAAGTATATTGTTCTACTAATATTAGCAACTTTGGGAGTTTGTCTCTGTTTTATATCTGGACTTCCCCCATACAGAAATACTAAAAAATTAACAAAACCCTTACTGCAGGTCGCTTCTCAGAAAAAATTGAAAAGAGGCTACTGGGTACATTTTTCCCTTGAAAATGGCTGTACCGTTGACTGTATCTGGAGTAGA
>NZ_JADBUE010000229.1:0-4460 GCF_020245805.1 Microcystis sp. M179S2
CCTCTAAAATAATTGGTTTCTCTGGTACTTGACGCTTAGAGCTTTTACCTATAGGAGCATTCCCCTATAGAACCCCATAACTCTAGTTTTCAAGGTGCGTTCATCCTGCGATGACTGGGTTTTTTAAGCGGTTGCTTACCCTGCCCGCTATTCTTAATATCATACATCAGATAAAGTCGCCCTAAAAGGGCGAGGCTTTAAACCCAATTTTTCGGTCAACTTTTTAATTTGATTCTAAAGATTTATGACAAATAGGGGGGTATGTAACATCTGCTACCCGTAGCCGTAAAGGGCAAATGATAGGCTATGGATGTGAAGACAGTCCCCTCACCCAATGGTGATCCCCATGTTCTCCCCACTTTTTCCGCTTCTACTCCTACTGCTTTCCTTCCTTAGTCTTCTCTGGTATCAAAAAACCGATAATGATATTTTTAAAGCCCTTGCCGTTAGTAGTTTAATTTTTGCAATTATTTGGGGCTTAATTCTCGTTCATTGGTCAATTCACCTGTTGGGACTGCTGTTATTGTTAAAATTCAGATCCCCCGCTTTCAGTTTGGTGCGCGTGCCTAGATGGTAATGGTTTGACCCTAATCTTCCAACTGTCCGGTAGGTACTTCGATCGCTTGTACATCGATCGTACCGGGAGGGGTGAGAATAATAAACTTACCCCCTGCCACTTTTAACGGTTCACCACAGTTAGGACATTGGCATTCTGTGCGATTAAAACCCGTAAATTCGTAGCTACAGACGGGACAGCTATCTTCAACTAAATTGCGTCGCAACCACCAGCGAAAAATCCCCCAAGCAATGACAGGGGAAAATATCAGGAATGCCACGAGAATTAAAAAACTATTGACTAACCAACCCAGTCCGATCGAGCCTAACAACAATCCGACTAAAATCAAAGATAATAAACAACCCAAACCAGAATCATTGACAGAATAGCTGCGGAAAAAGTTGTTATTCACGGCTCAACCCTCGATTCATCAAAGCTGCAATTATCTTTAACCTAACACATCCCTAACACATTTCCACGGTTAAATCTTCTTTTTTGCTCACCGGGTCCTCGCTCTCTTCTGCTTTGGGTTTAGTTTTGATCGAGATTATCCAGATTGACATCCTCATCAAATCTGCTGGCGAGTAGGTCGTCTGCTCGCTTCAACTTGTTATAATAGTCAGTCCCTATCCACCATATCTCTAAAAACCATGAGCGATCCTCGTCTATCTCTAGTTGCCGCTGCCGGAAGATTTTATCAACTGGGTTGGATGCTTGGCACGGCGGGTAATTTATCCGCTAAAGTTGATGATCATAGTTTTTGGATTACTGCCAGTGGCAAAAGTAAAGGTAAACTCACAGAACAGGATTTTGTGCGCGTGGATCTGACGGGAAAAGTCAGAGAATTAGCTCATCGAGATAATCGTCCTTCGGCCGAAACTAGCATTCATCAGGTGATTTATTGTCTCTTTCCCCAAGCGCAAGCTTGTTATCATGTCCACTCAGTGGAAGCGAATTTAGTTTCCCGTTTTGCTCGCGAGGACAAGTTATCGTTACCTCCCTTAGAAATGTTGAAAGGTTTAGGTATTTGGGTAGAAAATCCTCAAGTATTTATGCCGGTTTTTGCTAACTATCTCGATGTGCCGAAAATTGCCGCAGAAATAGAAAGTAGATTCTCAACTTTCCCCCCGGAAATTCCCGCTTTACTGATTTCTTACCATGGTGTGACGGTGTGGGGTGAGTCTCTAGAAACTACCGAGAATTATTTAGAGATAGTTGAGTATATTTTTCGTTATCTAGTGGCAGCCTATCAGGTAAAACCTTGGTAAACCTTAATTTAGACAAGGTAATAAAAGAAAGACTGCCGACATTTACCAAGGCGCCACCCAGATTCGAACTGGGGGTAAAGGTTTTGCAGACCTCTGCCTTACCACTTGGCGATGGCGCCGATCAAGCACTACTTATCCTAGCATAACAGTTGGCAGTTTGCCAAGACTGGAACCCAAGAGTTGAGCGATCGATCTATAATTTATGCAGCAGTTCTCTAATATAGTGGGGGATTTCAGGCTTAAAAAAGCTATTATGATGAGAAATCAAAGATATTTACTAACTTTTATCGGTTTATTGGCTTTATCCTTGCCAGTACAGGCTAATAATGCCGTTTACCTTAGCCAAAGTTCTAATCCTGCCACGACTTTTGACAGTTATCGTCAAGAATGTTTACAAAGAGCGCGCGCGGAGGGATTAGCTGCTGATGTGGCCAAAGACCTATGCGACTGCACGATTAAAAAATTCCAAGCTCGTTACAATCTACAGCAATTCCGCACCCTCGTGCAGAAGTCGAAAACTGATAAAGCTGCCGCTAGGACTTTAGCGAGTGTGGGAGAAGCTTGTTTTGATGAGATTTTGTATGAATAGCAGGGATAGGGTTTTTTTAGCCATGACATTGACACTCCCTGCTACCCGCTCCGGCACTTATAGACAGTCTTCACCAGTAATTTAGATAGTCAACAGCTTATTTTTGAGTATCAAGACGATTATCAATGGCGATAATTTCTCTCTCAAATTCTTTAGGAATGCCTCTCGATTATTAATAAGTTCAGGTGTATTATACTAAATCCTGTTTTAAAAGTATAGGAGGGTAGGGAGTGGGGAATTAGGGAAGTAGGGAGTGGGTTTTAAAAGTTCGATTGGCAGTTAATCGCACTATTAAAAAACGATTTTGTATTATTATCTAAATTCTTGGAGATTGTTGCTGTATAATCGTAATGACTGACCCCGCTTTTCATCTGAACTATGCCTATTCCAGATTTTCAATCGATTATGTTGCCGCTATTAAAAATACTTGCAGATGGCAAAGTTTATAAATATCGAGAAATTTTTGAAGCCTTGGTCAGAGAGTTTCAAGTCACGGAAGCGGAAAGAAAAGAAATGCTTCCCAGTGGACAACAAGAAATTTTTGCTAATCGAGTCGGTTGAGCAAAAACCTATTTAAAGAAAGCGGGATTAATTGAGTCACCCCAAAGGGCAACTTTTGTAATTTCTGAGAAAGGAAAAGAAATCTTATCTCAAAATCTAGACCATATCGATACAAAATTTCTCAGGCAATTTCCTGAGTTTCAAGAATTTACTAGAGTCAATAAGCAAAATGAAACTATTACTCTTGAAAGCAATTTATCAACTTCTGATCAAGAACAAAACCCAGAGGAATTACTAGAAAACTCCTATCAAGAAATTCGTCAAGCATTAGCGACAGACTTACTTTCTATTCTGCGAAAATTATCCCCAGATGCTTTTGAAAAATTAGTAGTAGAATTACTGGTAAAAATGGGTTATGGTGGCTCGATTAGAGATGCAGGTAAAGCAGTGGGTAAGAGCGGTGATCAAGGGATTGATGGAATAATAAAAGAAGATAGACTCGGTTTAGATATAATCTATATTCAAGCCAAAAGATGGGCTGATAATAATGCCGTTGGTCGTCCAGAAATCCAGAAATTTGTCGGGGCATTAGCGGGACAAGGAGCCAAAAAAGGCATTTTTATCACTACTTCCTATTTTACCCAAGAAGCTTTAGAATATGCCCCCAGAAATGAGATAAAAATAGTGCTGATTGATGGGGAAGAATTAGGTCAATTGATGATCGATTATAACTTAGGTGTATCGACCAAAGAAATCTATGAAATCAAGAGAATCGATCATGATTATTTTGGGGATGAATGAGAGAGAGAGGGGGACAAGGGTTACAGAAAACCGCCATGGCGTTAAAATAGATGGAAAAAATAGAGGATAAAAACTATGGACGGGATGACCTTTTTTCAGAAAAGTGCGGGACAGTGGAAATCTCAGCGCACCACCCATCATTTACCCTTTCGACGCGCAGAAACCGGCGATTCCGAGATTTATGTGGAAGCTTTAAGCGCCGATAACCCGAAAATTATCGCTATCTGTGAAATGCACGAAGTGGATCCCGCCAAGGCGGTGGGGGGTGCCTTTGTCAGTTGGGATGGTTCGATGCAGTGGGACAAAGAAAACGAAAATCATCAAGGAACCACCGTTTTTGCGCTAATTCCCGACGAAGATAATCCCCAAGCTGGTGTTCTCCTGCGGGAGCGAGGTTATGCGGAAATCATTCCCGTGGCGGGCCGTTATCACATTGATGAACAGGAAGGTTTAGTCTTAATTACAGAATACGAAACTATGACCTCGATCGAGCGTTTTTGGTTTGCCGATACCGATTTACGTCTCCGCACTAGCACAGTTCAACGTTTTGGCGGTTTTAATACGGCCACTTTTTGTGCTGAATCCCGCAATCAGTCATCGGAGTCAGTCTCTGGTGATTCCCCCGAACCTTCATCCTATTCGATTAGTGGCTGGTAAATCTAGGAGACACGAGACAGGAGACAGGAGACAGGAGACAGGAGCCAGGAGCCACGAGACAGGAAACAGGAGACAGGAGACAGGAGCC
>NZ_JADBUE010000023.1:0-12159 GCF_020245805.1 Microcystis sp. M179S2
GAAATTAAATATAAGATGAACGTAGGTTGGGTTGAAGCATGAAACCCAACGCCCGCATGGGTTACGCTACCGCTAACCCATCCTACAAATAATTGTGCCTCCCTACTTAACTGGTAACTGATAACTGATAACTGATAACTGATAACTGACATGACCACCCAAAGCCCCCCCATTGTCTCCCTGCAAGCACCGAAAGATGTTTCCATCGATGTGATCGAGCAGGAACTGCGCGATATCTGGCAATCCTATAATGATAATCAGGATGGTATGGCCGCCACCCGGGCCACCACCTTTAGCTTTATTGTCTATGAACCCGATGCGGTACAGGAATTGTTAACCCTTCTCGGCTATTACACCGGCCCGATTGATGGTATTGCCGGTCCGCGGACCCACGCCGCTATCAAGGTCGCCCAGAAGGACTTAGGACTAGAAGTAACCGGGCTTTCTAGCGATGAATTTGTCGCCCGGTTAAGGGCTGTCTGGGAAGCAGAAAAAAACGCCGAGGACGGGGCTAATCGTCGTCAATACGCCGCCGATTTGGATGCGATTGGGGTGGCAGATGCGATCGCTGCTTCCAATCCCTGTCGCATTATTACCCTCTGTCCCACCGCCGAGGCCGATGAAGGGGTAAAAGCCTCTGTTTCTGCCTATTGTCCCGTTAACAAACGTAGTCAGAACACTTTAGTTTGCTGTGAATACGTTACTTTAAGCGGTACGGCGGAAGCTTTGGAACGAATTGGCGGCATTATTTCCGAGTTAACTATTCCCAGTTTGCCCAAATTTCTCTGGTGGAAAGCCAGTCCCGATGGCGAATATGGACTATTTAAACGTCTGGCCGGTCAATGTGATACGATTATCGTCGATTCCAGCACTTTTCGGGAACCGGAAACGGAACTGCTGCAAGTGGGGGATTTATTAGCAACAGATGTACCATTAGCTGACCTGAACTGGAGTCGTCTCGCCCCTTGGCAAGAACTAACCGCCGAGGCTTTTGATCCGCCGGAGCGCCGGGATGCTATTCTGGAAGTCGATCGCATCACTATTGATTACGAAAAGGGCAATCCTTGCCAAGCTTTTATGTTCCTCGGTTGGATGGCCAGCCGGTTACAATGGCGACCGGTGGGATATAGTCACCGGTCGGGAGATTACGCTATTCATCGGATTAGCTTCCTCGGTCAAGACCAGCGTTTAATTGAGGCGGAATTAGCCGGTATTCCCGTGGCCGATTGGGGTGAGATACAAGGAGATCTGATTAGTATTAAACTCAGTTCTACTAATCTTCAGGCCGATTGTTGTACGGTAATTTGTTCGGGAACTACCGGCTGTATGCGGATGGAAGCTTCGGGAGGGGCCCAATCTTGCCGCATTGAACAAGTGTCCCATCTGGAAGACCAAAAAACAGAAACTCTTCTAGGTAAACAGTTACAGCGTTGGGGCCAAGATGTGCTTTATCAAGAAAGCATGAAAGTCACCGGCGCTATCCTCAAATTATCCCAACCGGATTGACAAATTAGCAACAATAATCCCACCCACTTTGGAGAGACCTTGTTAACAAGGTCTCTCGATATTTATACGGCAGTCAGCACCTGATTAAAACCGATAATTTTAGCTTTTCGGAAAACAGGTTATCATAAAAACAGAGCTTTGCTTTCAAGGGGGCAATATGGTCGCAACCACTGAGAAACGCTACACAGTCGCAGAATACTTTCAACTAGAGGAAACTGCCACCGACAGACACGAGTATCGAGATGGAGAAATTATTATTATGACTGGGGGAACTCCTAACCATAATCGCATTGCGGGAAATTTTTATAGAAGATTTCCCTTAACTATCCAGAATCAAGCCTATGATATATTTATCACCGATCTACGCTTGGCAATACCCGCCTATAATGTGTACACCTATCCAGATCTTATGATCGTTAAGGGAGAACCAATTCTTGAAAGAGGACGCACCGATACGATTACCAATCCACAGGTGATTATCGAGGTTTTATCAAAATCTACTCAAGACTATAATCGGGGTGATAAGTTTAAATTTTATCGCTCTCTTGATAGTTTTGAAGAATATATTTTAATCGATCAATATGGTTATTATATAGAACAATTTCATAAAAGAGGCGATCATTGGGCATTCCGGGATTATCACGATCAAGAAGCGATTTTAACTTTGTTTTCTCTAGATTTTCAAATATCCCTGACAGATTTATATCAGCGGGTGGATTTTACCGCAATTGAAGTATCCTAATGACTCAACTATTTTTGCCGCAAAAGTATTTGTATGATTAACTCCCAATCCAACTTTAAAAACCCACTCCCTAATTCATAAAAAAAGGTGGGGCAACACCCACCTTGTTTAAACCTTAGATATTAGCGATAATTAGGCTTCATCGAGGGCGGCAATACCGGGTAAAACTTTACCTTCGAGTAATTCCAAACTAGCGCCACCACCAGTGGAAATATGGCTCATTTTTTCCGCCACTCCCACTTTTTCCACCGCCGCTACCGAGTCACCACCACCGATAATAGTAGTTGTACCCGTAGCGGTTAAATCGGCTAAAGTGTGAGCGATCGCATCTGTACCCGCCGCAAATTTATCGAACTCGAACACCCCCATCGGGCCATTCCAGAGGACAGATTTACAGTTAGATAAAGCTTCTTGGAAAACTTTAACTGATTCAGGTCCAATATCCAATCCCATCCAACCATCGGGAATATTTTCGACCTTGACGATTTGGGACTCGGCATCTTTATCGAATTTATCCGCTAACACCACATCGGTAGGAAGGAGGAATTCCACCCCTTTTTCTTTAGCTTTCGCTTCCAGGGATTTAGCTAATTCCAGTTTGTCTTCTTCCACCAAAGACTTACCAACACTTAAACCGCGGGCCTTGTAGAAAGTAAAGATCATACCGCCACCGATGAGCAGTTTATCGCACTTTTCTAATAGAGTTTCGATCACGCCAATTTTACTAGAAACCTTAGAACCGCCGATAATCGCCGCTAGGGGACGTTGGGGAGTTTCAATAGCTGCTTGTAGGTAGTTTAATTCTTTTTCAATCAAATAACCCGCCACCGAGGGGCTGAGATAGTGGGTAACGCCTTCCGTGGAAGCGTGGGCGCGGTGGGCGGTACCAAAAGCATCATTAACGTATAAATCGGCATTAGCAGCTAATTTTTTGGCAAAATCGGGATCATTTGCCTCCTCTTCACCGTGGAAACGCAGATTTTCTAAAAGGGCCACTTGACCGTTAGACATTTGACTAATCGCTGCCGTCACTCCCTCACCAATACAATCGGGACACATGACTACTTCTTGACCCAGTAATTCTGAGAGACGTTTAGCCACAGGAGTCAGACGCAAATTTTCTTTAACTTGACCGTCGGGACGACCCATATGGCTGCATAAAATAACCTTAGCCCCTTTTTTGATTAAATCCTCAATGGTTGGTAGTGCCGCCCGAATGCGGGTATCATCGCTGATTGCCCCGGTGGCTTTGTCCATGGGAACGTTAAAATCGACCCGGACTAAGACCCGTTTGCCCGCTAAATCAGCCTCTGTTAAATTCGCTACTGTTTTTTTTGGCACAGCCCATAACCTCCTAGATTGCTTACCGTACAATAAAGATTAAATCAGGGTATCGCTACTTGCGGCAATTACTTTGACAAAGATTATTTCAGATTTGGGGATCAGTGTTGCAGTTCCAAGACCGATTTGCCCAGAAAAATTTGATTGGAGAGACTTGCTAATTATGTTTGAGACGATTTTATTTCCCATCGACCACAGCCGCGAAAGTCGTGACGCGACCAGTAGTGTAATCGAATTGGTCAAAATCTTTGACAGTCGTTTGGTGCTGTTGTCGGTGGTGGAAACGACACCCGCCGGAGAAATTGCCCCCGACGATAAGATGAGTTCGATCGAAGCGGTGGATAGATTGTTACAATCGGCGCAAGCGATTTTCGCTCAAGCTGGCATCAAGGCCGAAATGATTGAAAGGGAGGGAATACCCTCTTTTGTCATCTGTGATGTGGCCGATGAAGTTAATGCCGACCTGATCGTTATGGGTTGTCGCGGTTTAGGATTAACCAGCGAAGGTGTGTCCGAAAGCGTCACCACCAAAGTTATTAACCTTGCCCCCTGTCCAGTGTTGATTATCCCTTAAGCAGTTATCAGTGAGCAGTTATCAGTGAGCAGTTATCATACTAAATCCAGTTATTAAAGACTGATTATCTATTCCTCCTTTTGCCTCTTGCCTCTTGCCTATCCTGATATGTAGCCTATACTCAACGGATTTAGTATCAGATGTGAGTTTTCAGTTCACTGATTACTGTTTACTGAAACAAAGCTCCCCACTCCCTTCCCCTGAGAGAAATGTAACGAATTGTGAGAATTTCAGCCGTCAACCCTTGAAAACTCGATCGATGGGGTTGCTTGAAGTAATTCTTAGGCCTAAAGTGTAATCTTAAAGTTTTATGATCAATTTTCCTGTTGATCGGAAAAAGGAGAACTCAAACACAATGGCTGAAACTGGATACAAACAGGTGGTGACACCCTACAATGATGATCCGTTCATTGGTCATCTAGCTACCCCCATTTCCGCTTCTGGTTTTACCAAAGCTTTTATTGGTAACTTACCTGCCTATCGTCCCGGTCTAGCTCCGATTCTGCGCGGTCTAGAAGTGGGTATGGCCCACGGTTATTTCCTCGGTGGTCCCTGGGTTGTCCTGGGCCCCCTGAGAGACTCCGAATATGCCAATATCGGCGGCTTAATCCCCGCTTTAGCCATGGTTCTTTTGGCTACGGGTTGTTTAGCTAGTTATGGTCTTGTCTCTTTCCAAGGTAAGGCCGCTAGTGGTGATCCGCTGAAATCGGCGGAGGGTTGGAGTCAATTCGCTGCCGGTTTCTTTATTGGCGGTATGGGTGGTGCTTTTGTGGCCTATTTCCTCCTAGAAAATCTTGGTGTCGTTGATGGCATCATGCGCGGGGTTTTTAATCAATAATTAACCCTTTTTCTACCTGATTATCATTTCCTTATTTTTTTCCTAGGAGCGTTTGACATGACTGGTGACTACGCAGCTTCTTATCTGCCTTGGATTTTAATCCCGATCGTCTGTTGGTTAATGCCAGCCGTGGTTATGGGTTTGTTATTTATCTATATCGAGAGTGAATCCTAATTTAGCTCTAGGATTCCTACAATTAAGAGCTTGAAAATTAGCTATTTGATAGTTAGTTTTCAAGCTCTATTTTCTGAGGAAAAAAGAAAAAATTGACCAGATGAAAATGGGTAAAACCCCACACCCCACACCCTACACCCCACACCCCACACCCACAAAAAACTTTTTGCCGCAAACCCTACTTATAAAGCGGTTAGATAGCGGATTTTTTCCAACAATAGGGAGGGTTGAATCGGTTTGAGGAGATAGTCGTCAATGCCATGACGACCAAGAAAATTAACGCTGATTTCAGGGGTATCATTCAAGATTAGCACTTTACTGGCTTGAGTTTGGCTAGATTTTTTTAAAAGATGACAGAGATGATATATATCTGGCATTTTTCGATCGACAATTATAATACCTGGCTGCACGATCTCAATTTTTTTGATAGCGGAGACACTATCGATTAACCAAATAACCTGATAATGTGCCACCATCAATAACTCACAAATAAGATTGGCAATTTCTTCGTCACTTTCAATTAAAACTACAGTGGGATGCTGGTGATTAAAATGGGGATTATGATCTGAGGGTTGGGGTTTGGGGGGCTTTTGTTGAGGTAAACGGACGGTAAAGATGGAACCTTTATCTAAGCAAGATTCTACCTCGATCGTGCCGCAATGCAGTTCCACTAATTGTTTAGTTAAAGCCAATCCTAATCCCATACCACCATAACGACGTTTACGAGAGCCATCCAATTGGGTAAATTTTTCAAACAGAAGCGGTATTTTTTGAGCAGGAATGCCGATGCCCGTGTCTTCTACCTGAAAAATGACCTGACTGCCTTCTTTCCACAGTCTCAGCGTGACAGCACCCTGTTCGGGGGTAAATTTCAGGGCATTTTTTAACAAGTACAAAAGTATCTGCTGAACTCGATCGTAATCGGCGTAAAAATAATGCTCTTTTTCGGCAATTTTCATCTCTAAAATTAGATTAATTTCTTTAATTTCTGCCTCCGTTTTGATAATTTCTAAAACATGATTACAGAGGTATTTTAGCGAAAATTGTTTAATATCTAAAACGGCTTTTCCTGCCGAAACTTGCGAGAAATTAAGCAAGTCATTAATTAATTCTAATAGTTTATTGCCGTTATCCTGAATCACTTGTAGATAGTGTTTTTGTTTGTCGGGAGGTAAAAAATTATTAGCTGCCGAGCATTTTTGCAGGGTACTGGACAAACCGATAATACAAGTTAGGGGAGTTAATAACTCATGACTCATATTATTTAAAAATTCACTTTTGCAGAGGTTAGCGGCTTCTGCGGCCATTAAAGTATCTTGTAATTCTTGGGTTCTTTCTATTACCCGGCGTTCAAAAATATCTTTTTGTTCCTGTACTTGAGAATATAATTGCGCTTGATAGATAGCGATGGCGAGATGTTCACCAATCTGACCTAAAAATTTCTTTTCTTGCGGCAACCATTGGCGTTTTTCTTGACATTGATGGGCAATTAATAAACCCCACAATTCTTCTTGTACCACAATCGGGGCGATTAATTTTGATTGCACTTGGTGTTGTCGCAAAAATTCCGACAAACAGAAGGAAGAAGAATAGTTAACATCCACATCATCCACAGCCAGAATTAATCCTTGACGGTACTTTTCTTTGTATTGGGGAATATAGGAAAAACAATCGTCTTCGGGGGTTAAATTTAACACCGAATTTATCTGGTCAGAAATGCGCGACTCGGAAGTTATTTTTCCCTTTACCTCACCGGTACTGGGAAAAAATTGATAAATTAACAATCGGTCCACTTGCAGAAAATCCCGCACTTCCCTGACTACGGTTTCCAGAATCACCGGTAACTCCAGACTCTGACGCATTTGGGTGATGACTTGGTTTAATAATCTTTCCTGTTGGATTTGTTGGGATAGGGCAGCTTCTACCGGTTGACAAACGGAGAAGATGCGGGAACAATCTCTATCAGCAGACGGAGAAGAAATTATCGAGAGAATTTTGACTAAAATTTGATTTTGAAAACTGCTGACATTATTGGATAGAGGCAGATTTAAAATTTGATAACCCTGCTGAATTTTTGGGTGGTGGAGAGACTTGACGGAAAGTCCTTGCAGAAAATTTTTAATCGTGTTCGCTTCAAAACTAATGCGGACTTCGTACTCAAAGTTATGTGCTTGGGGACTGGCTAACAATAAAGCTTGTAGGTCAGTGGAAAGCAAGAGTTGATAGATTTCTCCTGTCTGTGGGGGAAGATCTCTTTCACTTAGACTAATCCTCGGCGCTGTCACCTGTATTGCCAACTGTCCCCACCAAGAACGAATTTGTTCGAGGTGAGTAGATGACAACACTTGACAGCAAACATAAGCGGGAGCAGCATTCATTTATCAGTTATCAGTTATCAGTTATCAGTTATCAGTTATCAGTTATCAGTTATCAGAAGGCAGGAGGCAGGAGGTGATAGGGTGATAGGGTGATAGGGTGATAGGGTGATAGGGTTTTGGGGTTTTGGGGTTTTAGTTGAAATTCCCCCACTTCCCCCACTTCCCCCACTTCCCCCACTTCCCCACTTCCCACTTCCCAAACCCCAGTTATCAGTAAGGGGACTGGGGTTTGGTTTTTAGTGAAGTTTTCTTAATCCCTATCCCCTACTATTCCCTAATCCCTATTGCCTGTTCTTTAAATTGCCGCAGACAGATATAATCATCTCTATCTACCTAAGAATGATCCCTCGATCGAGACCCTGATTCTCAAAACCTAATCATTATTTAACCTGACTCTCAAAACTTATGCACCGAATTGCTCCCCAAGCGGGTGGTTGGACAGCAGATACCGAAGGGGTGATTATTATTGACCAAAATCCGGCCCCGATTGTTCTCCTCACCATGGCTGATACCGATATTCAAACTCTAGCGGCAGCTATCGACCATCTACCCGATAATTTTCCCGCAATTCGCGCCCTGAATTTATCCCAGTTACAGCAGCAATACAGTATCGATAACTATGGGGACAAGGTACTATCCCAAGCAAGGGTGATTATTCTTCGCTTATTGGGGGGACGGGGGAGTTGGTCCTACGGGTTGGAAGTAGTTAAGGAAATTGTCGAGGAAACCGGTGCGACTTTATTTGTCCTCCCGGGAGAGGATAAACCGGATTTAGAGTTGATGAGTCATTCCACTGCTTCCCTAACTACTGTTAATCAGTTATGGTGCTATTTCACGGAAGCAGGGATAGATAACTGGATTAATGCTGCTAAATTTATCGCGCATACCTGTCTCCATCTCGACTATCTTCCCTCTCCTCCTCAGGTTGTCCCTCGGTTGGGAATCTATTCCCAGATAACCCTATCCCAACCCCAAGCACGGACTTGGATACTTTTCTATCGTTCCCATTATCTCGCGGGTAATACCAAAGCTATCGATGCTTTAATCAGCGCTTTCACCCAAAGAAACATGGAAACTGTCCCCATCTTTCTCTCCTCTCTGCGGGAAATTGAAGTGCAAGAGGAACTATTAACCCTCTTTTCCCACCATCCCCCAGACTTAATTCTCGACACCACTAGCTTCTCTATCCAGCGACCGGAAGACAAACAAAATCATCACTTCTGGCAGTCTCTCAATAAACCAATCTTCCAAGTTATCCTCAGCAGCAGCAGTTTAGAAGCTTATCAACAGGGTTATCAAGGTCTTTCCCCCCGGGATGTGGCCATGAATATCGCTTTACCGGAAATGGATGGCAAAATTATCACCCGCGCTATTTCCTTTAAATCTGTCCTCACCCGACATCCCAAACTAGAAACGGAAATAGTTATCTATCAACCCCTCCCCCACCGGGTTGATTTTGTCGCTGATTTAACCGCAAACTATTGTCAACTCTCCTCCCTTCCCAACTCCCAGAAAAAAATTGCTCTCATTTTCCCCAACTATCCCAATAAGGATGGTCGTATCGCTAACGGAGTCGGTTTAGATACTCCCGCTAGTGGTCTGGCAATTCTTCGCGCATTACAAACCCAAGGTTATACCCTCACCGACCTACCCGACCATAGCGATGACTTAATGCGATTGCTGATTTCCGGTATCACTAATGACCTGGAGACAAGGGAATTAAAACCTATCTATCAATCTCTCTCCCTAGAAGCATATCTAGATTATTTCTCCTCCCTTCCCCCCGATAATCAAAGCGCTCTGCTTGACCGTTGGGGACATCCAGACAGGGATTTCCCTATCCCCGGCATCCAGTTAGGTAATGTCTTTATCGGTATTCAACCTTCTCGCGGTTACGACCTTGACCCGACTCTTAATTATCATTCCCCCGACCTGGAACCTACCCACAGCTATCTCGCTTTTTACCATTGGTTACGACAGGAATTCCAAGTCACTGCTGTGATTAATCTCGGTAAACACGGCAATTTAGAATGGCTACCCGGGAAGAGTCTCGCTCTTTCTCCCCATTGTTATCCCGAAATTGCTTTCTCGTCGCTGCCGAATTTTTATCCGTTTATTGTCAATGACCCCGGAGAAGGTTCCAGCGCTAAAAGACGTTCCCAAGCTGTTATCATCGACCATCTCACCCCCCCAATGACGCGAGCGGAATTGTATGGGGATTGGGAAAAGTTAGAGTCCCTCATCGATGAATATTATCAAGCAGAATCTCTCGATCCTTCTCGTTTAGCTCTGATTCGCGAGCGGATTAACGATCTGATGGCGAAAACTAATCTCGATCGAGAGCTAGGCACGATCTCGCGTAGCGAGCGCGTTGCGACCAGCGCTTCCTTTAGTCAATTTCTCACCCTCGTGGATGGTTATCTCTGTGAACTCAAGGAAGCACAAATCCGCGACGGTTTACATATCTTCGGTCAATGTCCCCAGGGTCAGCAGTTAATTGATTTAATCCAATCGATCGCTCGTTCTCCTAGTCCCGACCGCCCCGGTTTAACCCGTTCGATCGCCCTTGACCTCCATCTCGACTGCGACCCCCTGACGGAATATAACGATACTACTACCTATCTGGAAAGTCTCGCTCAGGATTTAATTAGCCAGAAAATTGAACCTCTAGGCGAAAATACGGCAAAAGAATTGGTTTGGCTAGAAAATCAGTTAATTCCTGCTTTAAAACAAACCCCGGATGAACTTACCTATCTCTTAAAAGGTCTCGCTGGCCAATACGTCCCCAGTGGCGCTTCCGGCGCTCCCACCCGCGGCCGTCCCGATGTTCTCCCCACCGGCAGAAATTTCTATTCTGTCGATACCCGCGCAATCCCCACAGAAACCGCATGGGAAGTGGGAAGAAAGGCCGCAGAGGCACTAATTGAACGTTATACCCAAGAAAATGGCGAATATCCCCGCACTTTGGCGATTTCTATCTGGGGAACTTCGACGATGAGAAATAGTGGCGAAGATGTGGCCGAAGCCATGGCTTTACTGGGAATTCGTCCCCTTTGGGATGGTTTTTTCCGTCGGGTGGTCGGGTTTGAAATCCTTACCCCGTCTAGCTTAGGCCGTCCTCGCATTGATGTGACCGTTCGGGTATCGGGCTTTTTTAGGGACAGTTTCCCCAGCATACTACATCTTCTTAATTCTTGCATAAATGCGGTAGCTTGTCAAGAGGAAGAGGAAAAAATTAATCCTTTAGCGGCGAAAGTGAAGACAGAGAGGGAGTTTTGGCTAAGTCAGGGCTTAGGAGAAAAAGAGGCGAAACTGAGAGCTACTGCCAGAATCTTTGGCTGCAAACCGGGTGCTTATGGGGCCGGTTTACAGGGGTTAATCGAGTCACAAAACTGGCAAAATGATCAAGACTTAGCTAATGCTTATATTAACTGGAGTTGTTATGCCTATGATAGTCAAGGAACTGCCCATTCTTTACCAGAAGTATTGAGAAATAGACTGCAAGAATTAGAGATAGTGCTGCACAATCAGGACAATCGAGAACACGATATTTTTGACTCCGATGACTACTATCAATTTCAAGGCGGCTTAACTGCCAGTGTCCGAGCTTTAACCGGCAAAAATCCCGTCACCTATTTTGGTGATCATTCCCGTCCAGAAAATCCCCGCATCAGAACCCTAGAGGAAGAAATTCGTCGCGTTTACCGTTCGCGAGTGGTTAACCCCAAATGGATAGCGGGAGTGATGCGACACGGCTATAAAGGCGCTTTCGAGATGGCTGCGACCGTAGATTATATTTTTGCCTACTCTGCCACTACTCATCTGGTGGAGGATTTTATCTATCAGGGAGTAGCCGAAGCTTATTTATTTGACCACAAGGTACAACAATTTATTCAGGAGAAAAACCCCTGGGCATTGCGAGATATGGCCGAAAGATTATTAGAAGCTCAACAACGGGGATTATGGACTCAGGTGGACCAGAAAACTTTAGATCGATTGAGGGCAATTGTCCATGAGGCCGAAGGAGCGATCGAATCGGGTCAGTAATTGATAACTGGTCTAGAATCAGGGAGCATCTCACTTACGCGATCGCAAACCCTATCTAAACCCTCAAGCCAAATCGTGGCTTCTTTTTCTTGATATTTTTCCGATTCTTGCTCATCGCCAGCATCATTTTTATCTGGAGATATCCGAGATATCCGATAAGCATGATGCGCCTGATCATTAAAGACTAAAATGTTATACCAATTCTCTAAATACCAACTACAGATAGAGCATCCAGGATATAACCTCGTCCAACAATTGAAGCAATTACCTCTTTGTTCATTTCTTTGAGTCGTTGACCAATTAACAAACGTAATTCCTCTAAGTCTCTAGGTAGCTTCCATCTCAATCCTTTTTTTAGATATTGCCAAATCTGTTCAATTGGATTAGATTCTGGGCAATGTGGTGGCTGAAACATGAGAATAATGTTGTCAGGTATTTTCCGGTTTTTTGCCTTATGAAACCTGCCATTATCTAACTGTATTATCAAAATACTATCGGCAAAATATTCAGAAACTAATTCTAAAAATATTTGAAAACATTGACTGTTTAAATGAGTGAA
>NZ_JADBUE010000230.1:0-14055 GCF_020245805.1 Microcystis sp. M179S2
AATGGTAAAACCCTTTTAAAATAAGGCTTTTGACCTGTTAAAATCCGATGTTCATGCTGCGAAAATCCGATTGGGACTCTCAAAAACCTTGCATTATCCCTCTCGTAGTACATAAATTGGTACAAAAAAAGAGGGCAACAAAGCCTGAAACGACCAGCTACTGACTCCTGACGACCGGCTACTGACTCCTAACCCCACCAACAAACTTTTTGCCGCAAACCCTATTTAAACTGGGTAGGGAGCATTTTAATACAAATGTACAGAACTCGGTAACTCCCCACCCTGTTCACTTAAGTTTCAGCGCCATGATTATAATTAGGGAATGATAGAAATTCTTAGGCAATAGGATCACATCAGTGTTGATAAATCATCTTTTCTTCGGCGCTTTCCTACCCCTTGATACTCTCCTGTCCACCCAGGGGATTATGGTTATGCTTCTGGCCGCTTATGCTTTAGCCATGTGGATGTTTCTGACTAGCGCCCCAAAAGTTCATACAATCATGGTGACAGATTTGGAGACAGCCCGACAATTTTATGAAGGACTTTTAAATTTACCCACGGCCGATGTCCCCCTCCATTACTATTACAATTATGAGCAGACGATGGGCAATAATATAATTGACCCATTTTATATGTCTAGTAATCCGGCTGTGACTACTGCCAACCCTTCTTTGGGAGATCAACCCCAAGGTTTATGGTATCAGTTAAAGAAAAATACCCAACTGCACATCGTTGCTGGAGCAACCGCGGGTTATAAGGATCGTCATCGTCACGTTTGTTTTGATCACGATTGTTTAGAACAAATTCTAATGCGGGTGGAATCACGACGCTTAAAGTATAAAGTTCGTCGCAATAAACCTTTAAATTTTTTGGTCAAAGATAATGCTGATCGCGTGATTGAAATGGCCGAAGTCTCAAATTAGTTAACAGTAATTAGATTGGGGGCAACTATAACGGTAAATAACTAAACTATGAATGCTCAACTGCTCACAATCGTTTTAATTTCTTTAGGGGTAGGTATTGGTTTGGCCATTCTACTCCTGATTTTAGTCAAGTTGAGACGCTGCCACCAACAGGTAAATAGTATTGTCGATCATCACTCTCTCATCGGTTTAATCGGAGTTGTTCAAATCCCCTTCGATAAAAATAGCAAGGGGAAAGTGCGAGTTAATGTCGGGGATAGTCTGATCGATATAGTAGCGATAACGGAAGGGGAAGAACAATTTAATGTCGGGGATCAAGCATTTATCCTCAATTTCCAGGATAATAAAGTTTTAGTCATTGCGGAAAAGTATATCAGAGGCGATTTGTAATTTCTTCTAGACCAAAGGGTAACTAACTATGAATAGTCAAAATAATTCCTATCTCATCCAAATCAATCCCAATCAATACGACAACAATAACAACAGTGCTGGTAATTTATTGTTGAATAGTGTTCCCATTGCTTTATTGATATTTCTGGGGATTGGTGCGATTTGGTTTATCAATGCTTTTTTGTGTATTTGCAAACCCAATGAAGTAGTCATCCTGAGTGGGATGAAACGCAAATCAAAAGATAGACAAGATGTAGGTTATCGAGTGATATCGGGGGGTCGGGCGATTCGTATTCCAATTTTAGAAACCGTTAAACGCATGGATGTCACCACAACCCCGATCAGAATTGAGATTAAAAATGCCTATTCTAAGGGCAATATTCCACTGAATATAGTGGCAATTGCTAACGTGAAAGTTAGTTCTAAACCTGAAATAGTCGGCAATGCGATCGAACGTTTTTTAGATCGAGATCGACAAGAAATTATTCGCGTAGCTAAAGAAACTTTAGAAGGAAACTTGCGGGGTGTAGTCGCAACAATGACCCCCGAACAAGTGAACGAAGATCGCCTAAAATTTGCCGAAAGTATTACCAGTAACGTCAGTCAAGACCTGTTTAAACTCGGTTTAGAAATTGATACTCTCAAAATTCAAAATGTTGCCGATGACGTGGATTATCTTAACTCCCTCGGACGGGAAAGAATCGCTTTAGTCATGCGTGATGCTGAAATTGCCGAATCAAATGCACTCAATGAAGCTGAACAAATAGTTGCGGAATGTGAGGAACAGGCAACCGTAGCTAAAACCCGCGATCAAATTATCATTTTAGAGCAAGAAAACGAATTGAGAAAGTTAAAGGCAAAACTGGAACAACAGGCAAAATCGGAAGAAGAAATAACTATCGCCGCCGCTAAGGAAAAACGTGCTATAGTTGAGGAAAAATTGCAACAGGTCAGAGCAGAATTAGAAAGATTACGTCTCCAAGCAGATCAAGTTTTACCCGCAGAAGCGCAGCAGGAAGCCGAAACTTTCCGCGCTAGAGGACAAGCGGCAATTTTTGAAGAAAATGCTAAAGCTGAAGCCTTGGTTAACGAATTATTCGCGGAAGTCTGGCAAAATACCGGCAGCGAAGCAGAGGCAATTTTCTTGATTCAACAGTTAGAAACTATCCTAGAAGAAGCGATCAAAATTCCTAAACGCTTACACCTCGAGCGAGTTAATATTGTTGATAATGGTGATGGGAAATCCCTCGCTACCCTGATTAAAGTCTATCCCGAAATCGTCAATCAATTCCTCGCCAGTGTCCATCAAACCCTCGGTATTGATGTGGTCGGAACTCTCACCAATAAAATTGAAAAATAGCAGTCAGAAAACATACTAGCCTGATTTTATTGAGTACGGAAGTTATCGATTTATTCCTGCCAATAAATTGTCTTATATTCTGCTTCCTTGCTCCAGTATTGCAGGAATAATAAATGGCGGATAACCTGTTCTAAAAGACTGGCTACAGCATTTTTCTTTTCTTTGCCCAAATCCTCTAATTCCTCGATTAAATGTTCTAAGTCTAGCTGTTGAAATTGATGATTTCTGATTAGGCTAATGGTTTCTCCTAGCCATTGAGAGTCATCAATCTCATAGAGTTGTTTTAATGCGTGAACACCTAGCATAATTGATTGTCTCCATCTTAGAGCAGTGCCATGGTGAGTAAATTTGTAGATAATAATCTTCTCGATTAACTCGATAACATTTCTTTGATTGTTAGGGTCAACAACCTGTTGGTGGGTTTGCTCAATCAAGGATTGAACTTGTTTTGGTGCTTTTTTGGCGCCGATGAGGATAAACTGGAGGATACTGATCCCAAGAGATGATAGATGGGATAACTTTAGATTAGTGCTTATTATTCTCCCCAACATCTCTTCTTCCCTTCTTTTAATTTTCCTTGGTGATCTTCCACATTTCTTAAATAATTTGAACAATCACATCTCTCGATGAATGCTCAAAAAATGCCTCGTCTCTGTGGGCTAAAAATTCAGGCAATTACTCCCTATTCTCTCGCTTGGTCGCACCAGCGATCGCTGGTGGAGGCGAGAATTGCTAATCCTGACTTACCCGATGTGCTGCTGCTGCTGGAACATCCCCCCGTTTACACCCTCGGTAGCGGCTCAGATATTAAGTTTATTAAATTTAATCTTGACAAAACCGACAAAGAAGTGTACAGAATCGAGCGAGGAGGCGAAGTCACCTATCACTGTCCGGGGCAGTTAGTGGGCTATCCGATCCTCAATTTGCGCTATTATCGGCAGGATTTACACTGGTATTTGCGACAATTGGAAGAAGTCATCCTGCAAACTATCGCTATTTATGGATTGTCGGGGGAAAGAATCGCGGGCCTGACGGGGGTATGGGTAGAAGGGTATAAAATAGCGGCGATCGGTATTAAAGTTAGTCATTGGATTACCTATCATGGTTTTGCCATCAATGTTTGTCCAGATTTAAGCGGTTTTGCCGAGATTATTCCCTGTGGGATTGCTAATAAACCCGTGGGCAGTTTACGGCAGTTTCTGCCTAATATTAGTCTTATGCAAGTACAGCAAGATTTATCGAGAGTTTTCGCCTCAGTTTTCGGTGTGGAATTATTTTCTCTTGACAAGGATTAAAATGAGCGATCGCAAAGACCCAGAAAAACTCGCCGCGGAAAATAGGGACGATAACCCCGAAAATAACGGTAAAACCAGTTTATCGCCCCCCGATGCTTCTGAATACGTCTCCTCTTTATCTTCGCGTAATCCCGTGCGTCAGCGCATCCTACTATTAAAAGATCTTCGACCGGGTAATGCGGGGTTACTACTGGCCCCCCTGATGGTGATGACCATCGGCCTGGTCTTTAGCTGGGACTGGTTAGGCTTTTCTGGGGCGATAGTAGCGATATTAATATCTTTACAGGTGATTTTGCCCTCTATTCGCCAGTGGATCGCCCATTATCTCACCCCCTCTGAACGTCAGACGGTTTTTGCCTTTATAGTTTTTATAGCCGCTCTGGCCGGATTAGGGAAATATTTAGGAGTTTACGAGCGCATATTGCGATGGTTAGAGAGTTTTAAATACGATGAGTTTGGTTCCTGGGCCGAGTGGGTGGGGGCCTTGGGGCAGATTATGATCGCCGTGTTAGCCGTCTATGTGGCCTGGGAACAGTACGTTATTTCTAAGGATTTAACCATACAACAAAATCGCATTACCCAACAACAGACGATCGATTCCTATTTTCAGGGGATTTCCGATCTAGCCTTGGATGAGGAGGGATTTTTAGAAGATTGGCCCCAGGAAAGAGCGATCGCAGAAGGTCGCACCGCTTCCATCCTCAGCAGTGTCGATGCCTCTGGAAAAGCGAAAATACTGCGTTTTTTGAGTCAATCGCGGCTATTATCACCGATTAAACGCGATCGTTATCTAGGCAGACCGATTCTAGACGGGGAAGGGGGTTATGCGGAGGATCGAGAGTTCGGTACAAGAGTAGTACAATTGGGGGTAATGTTAGCGGGGTCCGACATTTCTGGGCAGGATTTGCGCTGGACGGATTTAAGCGAAGCGAATATGGTGCGGGCCGATTTAAGTTATAGCGATTTGGTGAAAGCAAATGTATCGCGGACAATTCTCTACGAAGCTAATTTAAGAGGGGCAGATATGAAAGGGATGCGTTTATTTTATGGTTCCCTAGAAAATGCTACCCCCCGCAGTCGTACCGTTCCCCCCAATTATGACACTGGAGAACACACGGGAGCAGTGGTAGAAAATGTCAATTTTACCGGGGTGAAAAACATGAGCGAGGAACAACGTCACTATTGTTGTCGTTGGTGTGGGGAAAAGTCGCGCGCAACCATTCCGGGGGGATGTGGTGATATTGCCAATCTTTTGGGCCGATAAGACACCTCTGGTCAAAATCAAAAATTGTCGTGGTTGGTTAGGAGTCAGTAGTCAGCTTCTGAAGGCAAGGGGCAACAGCGAAAACTCACATCTAACTGTCCCCTGAATTGGAGTCTCGACTAGGAAATTAATTTTGCCAGACTACTTATCCGCTCCCCGATCTTTGGGAGGAATACCGGTTCTTTTGGGAATAATAGCCGAGATCTTATGGGCAAGGTCGGATTTAAACAGAAAACCACTGTAAGCTTGTAAACCGTGTTCGCTCAGATCCAGTCCTCTCAATTCTGCTGCCGTCGATACCCTTAAACCGACGAAAAAATCGATCGCCTTCCATGCTGACCAACTGACAATTACAGTATAAAGACTAACTGCCGCACAGCCCAAAAGTTGCACGAATAGCTGTTTAATTGCCGGTAATCCTCCCCCCAACAGTAATCCCCTCACCGGTCCCTGGCTATAAAAATTAGCCTCGATACCGGCGGCAAATAAAGCTACCGCAAAAGTTCCCCACAAACCACAGACTAGATGTACCGATAGCGCCCCAACCGGATCGTCAATCTGGAGGCGATCGAAGAAATCGACGCTCAAAACCACTAAAATACCGCTGATCATGCCGATAATTGCCGCCCAACCGATCTGTACATAGGGACAGGCAGCGGTAATGGCCACCAAACCACCGAGAATGCCATTGATAATCACCGAGAGGTCGGGTTTACCGAAATAGCGCCAAGCGGTTAGGGTTGCGGCGATGCCGCCGGTGGCCGCCGCCATATTAGTGTTGAGGAGGATACGGGAAATAGCCTCGGGTTCCATCGCCAGGGTGGAACCGGGGTTAAAACCAAACCAACCTAACCAGAGGATAAAACAGCCGAGGGTAGAGAGGGTGAGATTGTGACCGGGTAGTGCCATGGAATTACTGCCTTGATATTTGCCCAGACGCGGCCCCAATAACACTGCCCCGACGAGAGAGGCCCAACCACCGACCGTGTGTACTACCGTAGAACCGGCAAAATCCCAAAAATTGAGCCGCGCTAACCAACCTCCTCCCCAAATCCAGTGACCGGTGATCGGGTAGATAAAAGCCACTAATAGCAGACTAAACAGGAAAAAAGCCAGAAATTTGATTCTTTCGGCCACTGCCCCCGAAACAATCGTGGCCGCAGTGCCGGCAAAGACTAATTGAAAGAAAAATTTAGCCTGTAGAGGTATGCCCGCCCAAGAAAGGGAGGGAAAGATGCCAAGATAGTTGAGACCAGTATTGGGGCTATTATCGGCTCCTAGCACAAAAAAACCGCTAAGACCGACAAAACCGTTACCTTGACTAAACATTAAGCCGAAACCAAAAGACCAAAAAGCGATCGTTGTCAAGGCAAAAACAATTAAGTTTTTGGTTAAGATATTAACGGTATTTTTCGAGCGGCAAAAACCAGACTCTAGCATGGCAAAGCCGGCATTCATAAAAAAGACAAGGCAAGCGGTGAAAATTACCCATAAAGTATCGATTTTCACCCTTAATTCTCGGTATAAAGCCTCGCTATTGTCGCTAGTTGCCGTCTGGGCCACGCTAATTTCTGCTATCACGAGAATTAACAGAATGGCTAAACAGGCGATCGTGGGTATAATTATGGGTGTATTAAGATGATAAGCTGTCTTTTTTGTCATTAAATTGGGAGGTGCTTGCCAAAAATTGATCGATTAGCTAATTAGATTACTCTATTACAGCCTTTCTCGTAAAGGTGAAGCACAGACCAATCGTCGATAATCAAGTATTTCAGATGCAAGAACCAACCTCATGTATCTGAGAAACGCTGTAATTTGCTCATGAAAATATTATCACCCACAACAACCCCCCCTTTTAATTTACTCGGTATCGGTCAACGCGGCGTGGGTAAAACCGTTTTTTTAGCGGGTGGTTACGCCCAATTTCGTGCTGATTCACCGACAAAATCCGCTCCCGATATTCAGAAACTATCGGGATGAGTTAAGCAAAAATCCGCAAGCTCTGGATTGTTTCTCCCCGCTTCCCGCTTCCCATTCTCCTAATAATACCTTTTCAACAGGATTTAGTATTACCCGCCCTTTTAGGGAAAGCGGAATTAAGGAAAGCACCCTCAAATTGTGACAAAAAGCCGGAGAAATTGCCGCCCAAGAACAAAAAGTAGAAATTCACAATCTGGCTAATTCTCTCCCCTAAGATTATCTGACGGTTAGCCCTCTCTGACTCTTATGATTAGAATATCTCCTCATCGGCAAGGGGAGTGTTATAATCAGTGGTATTCATTGCTAATAATTCCCGCAAACTTATGAATCAAAAAGTCTTTATTCTTGCCACTGCTTCCGCTAGTTTATTAGCCCTAGCAGTTACCACTAACTCCGTACAAGCTGCCCTGGAGTCCTTTCATCCTAGTTTCAACACCGAGAACTTAGGTGACATGATTATCGGCAAGACAACCGGCGAAGAAAATCCGATTTTACGTCATCTTAATTGTAGTTGTGCCACCTGCACGCAATCCTTTAACTCCTCACTCAATTGATAATTTTCCACCCCAACGATCCTGGGGTATAAAAGTCCGCTCTAGATTAATTTTTGCCACGGGTTCTGTGAGGGTAAATTCTCCCGATTCGATTAGTGCTTTTAATTCTAAAGCGGCTTCCCGGGACAGAGAAATACTGGCCAAAGGAGCCACCCTAACACTTTTTCCCTCGATCATAATCCGACCGCTTTTTAGTTTAGCGTAGGTGATTAAACCAAAGGTAGGACGGACTCGCCGGGGAATAGAAAAATCCACCACTGGAACGACAATTTCCTCATCTTTTACCGCACAATGTCGAACGATTTCCTCGCTTAAAATTGGAATCGGTACTGCTACCCCTAACATTAAAGAAGCCCCATAATTTTTGAAATAACAACCCCGCACCCAGCGAGCATTCATTTGTTTAGCATCACCAATTAAGGCTAAGGTGGAAGCCGGTCCAATAGGAGTTCGATTTTGTAGGCGTTTTTGCAGGGGAAAATGTTGGGTTCCTTCCCAGGCAATATAACCGATTCCTCCTCCTAAAAAAAGGCGCGTACCGATGCCTATAGCCTCTAAATCGGGGTCATTTAACAGGGGAGAAATTGCCCCGGGGTTAGAATACACTGCATTACCTAATCGCGGCTGTAGTGGTCCCAAATAAGTATATAAAGTCCGCTCTCCCCCATTGACTCCGACGATAAAATTCTGGTAGAGATTGCGAGGATTAAAAAGATAAAATTGATTGATAGTCTCCTTAGAAATAATCGTTTCAAAAGAAGTGCGAGGATAACAATCGGTAGCCTGACCGACAGCGCGCAATTGAATCGATTTTCCAGCGATTAAATCCTCAATAATATGTCCGCCGCCCCTTTCGGGATTTTCTCCCTCTAAATTCTCATTTTTGGCCGCTAGATCACTAATAGCGCTGGCTCCTAAATATAAATCCACCGCCCCAAAACCAGCATAAGCAGGAATCCCATCTAACCAACATTGACGAATTTTTATCGGCGGATCCGTCTGACCTAAATTAATAATTGCCCCCGAAGATTCCATCGGTTCAAAAGTTCCCGTACAAACCACATCTACTTGGGAAAAAACCTCCTTAATTCCCATCTCGCTCACGCGGCTTTTTAATTCCTCTACTGTCCAGACTACAGCCGTTTT
Source organism: Microcystis sp. M179S2 (assembly GCF_020245805.1). Taxonomy (NCBI): domain Bacteria; kingdom Bacillati; phylum Cyanobacteriota; class Cyanophyceae; order Chroococcales; family Microcystaceae; genus Microcystis; species Microcystis sp. M179S2. The sequence goes on from NZ_JADBUE010000230.1 coordinate 8,913, forward strand.
TTTAGCAATTTTGTCGTTGATTTCAGCGATTGTTCTCATAAGAAAAATTGGTCAGATGGGGGTTAGGGAGCTTGTTGCTGTTATCAGTAAACAGTTATCAGATTTGAGTTTTCAGTGAGTGGTATTAACTGAGCAGTATTAAATGGCCGTAACAGTGCTGTCTTTTCACTGATTACTGATTACTGATGACTGATCACTGTTATAAGATAAAAAAGGGAAAATTTACGATCGAAGCTTTTCTATGACAGTTACACCCGTTCCGGCCTCCTTTAATCCTGTTTCTGGTCTAGTTAACCGTATTCTCGGCATAAAACCGCTTTTTGACATCGCTCGCTATCAGGCGCGCAATATGATGATTAAAAGAGCCGAAAAACTAGGCGTACCTTGGCGGGAAACCGTCAAACAATGGCAACAACGGGATTGGAGTCAGGAACTGCAAGCGGTAGAAAATCCCGATCTCGTCTATCCCGAATACTACGTTTGTTCTTTCCACGCTTACGAAAAGGGCAATTTAGACTGGTTGCCAGCCTTTGAGGTAGAATCTGCCGCCTATGCTGTCCATTCTACCATCTGGCCCGGGGCGGGGATGGACGGCGATCCGCGATTGCGGCGGGAATATCACCGGATATTAAAAGAGCAAATCAAGGCAGAAATTAACGATATTGTCGATTTAGGCTGTAGTGTCGGCATGAGCAGCTTCGCACTGCAAGATACTTATCCTCAAGCCCGGGTAACTGGGTTAGATCTCTCTCCCTACTATTTAGCCGTTGCCCAATACCAAGCTCAACAAAAACAAAAGACGATTCAATGGCAACACGCGGCTGCGGAAAAAACTCAATTACCCAGTCAGTCCTACGATCTGGTATCTTCGTTTTTAATGTTCCACGAACTACCCCAACAGGCTACTAGAGAAATTTTCGCCGAAGCGCGTCGTTTATTGCGATCGGGGGGTTATTTGACGCTGATGGATATGAATCCGCGCTCGGAAATTTATCGAAAAATGCCCCCTTATGTCCTAACCTTACTCAAGAGTACCGAACCCTATCTCGATCAATATTTTACTCTCGATATCGAACAGGCATTAGTTGAAGCGGGGTTTCAAGCACCGATCATTACCCCCACCAGTCCCCGACACCGGGCGATTGTTGCGCGGGTTTCCGAATCATAATTTTGAGGTAATCAATGAAGATAATTTTTCGTCAAAGCTGGACAAAGATATTAACTATTGTCCCTCTCTTCCTGTTAATTTTTGCCAGCAAAACCCTTGCCCATCATGCCATGGGAGGGCAAACTCCTGATAATTTTTTGAACGGATTTTTATCGGGTTTAGCTCACCCGGTTATCGGTTTAGATCATTTAGCTTTTGTGGTGGCTAGTGGTTTAATTGCTGTGGGTATGGAACAGGGTTTATTAATTCCGATCGCTTTTGCGATTGCCACTTTAATCGGGACGGGGATTCATTTACAGGGAATAAGTTTACTTTTTCCTGAAGGGATTGTTGCCCTTTCTGTGGTAATTTTTGGCGTGATTTTAACCCTGAAAAAAGGTTTACAAACTCATTCTAATCTCTATACGATCGCTCTGGCAACTCTGGCAATGATTGCGGGAATTTTCCACGGTTATGCCTACGGAGAATCAATTATCGGGGCGCGAGTTGCCGCTTTAGTTGCCTATTTAATCGGTTTTACCGTGATCCAATTAGCGATCGCATCTGGTGCTTTTTTCCTTGGCAGTGTCATTAAGGAAAAATTAGCCAAGCAAGCGACTCTAATTAGTAAGTTCATCGGATTGGCAATTATGGCGATCGGTACAACTTTTTTAGTGGGAATTAAGTAAATTAATCTCGATGGGGCTAATTATTAATGGCTCTCTTGAGGTTATGAGATCGAAGAAAGGGCGTACAATATACGCCCCTACCAAACAAGTACGGGAAAGGCACTAATCCTAATTCCTACCCCTACTATTTTTTTAGGTTTCAGAGGGGAAGTAACCAAACAGTTTTTTATAATCAGAGGCCAGATATCCTCGGTGAAAAAAACCTAATTCTTCAGCAATTTCATAAACTAATTTTGTCTGATTATTTTGGTTAAGAGATTGATGTAAAGCATTAAGACGAAGCAATTTAAAATAATTGTAAGGAGACATTTGATAGAAGTCTTTAAATATATATTCTAAGGTGCGTTGACTTACTTTTAATTCTTGACAAATCGCTGGAATAGTCAGATCAGAACGCAGATTTTTTCTCATCATTTCTTCTGCTTTTTTGAGAATAGAGGTGCGTCTGATAGTGTTTTTAGGAGTTTTAATATCTTTGGTTACTGCTAAAGTCAAAAGAAAATCTTTGACAATTTCTTCTTTTAATTTTTGCTTGAAAAAATTTAATCTTAATGCTTTTCTTTGCCAAGATATTTGTTGACGATCTAAATTAAATAGCATTCGATAAAGTTGATGACAAGATTGTTGGAGATGACGAATTTTTTCCGATGGGCAAATCACAATAGAAGCAGCGGAAGAATTTAAAAACTTTTTCGCTTCTGGTAACTCTAAAGTTTGGCACAATTGTTGCAGATAATTATCATGAACGTAAAGCTGAAAACGATTGGAAAAGGGATGTTGAAAAATGGAAATTTCTGATTTAGGGGGGACAATCCCAAGATAGTTATTTTCTAATGAATACAAATTTTGGAAGAAGACAGAATTCACCTGAATAGGAATCGCAAAAACCCACATTTTAGAATGGACTACTCCCACAACATTTATTAAACAATTACGTTGCGATAATTCTAACATCACTTCATCGATGATGATCCTTGAAAGATACCCTTCAAAATGATCACCACTGAGTTGTAAAGCATCTCCGTTGACAAATTCTCGATTCTGAAAATAGCGAGAAAAGTCACAAAAATATTCACTTTTAAAGGTTAATTCCTGAGAATTAATTAAAATATCGGTTTTACTGTCAAAAATAAACATCTATATAATTACTTGGTTATTGAGTAAAGTTAAAATTTTTTTGCCCATCAATTTAAAAACTTGCGTTTTTTGGATCATCTTAGCATAGAGGACTGAGTAGTATGAGTTACAGCAGAGTTGATTTGTTAATTTTGTCCATCAGTGTAATTCCAGTTAAATCTCTCACTTTTTTCCGTTATCAATTACCAAGGAGATTTCGATGGCTAAACAATATATGCCCCTTGAAGATTGCTCTGGGGCTGCGGTAGTGGGTGGAGAAATTCCTCAATTACGTCCCCCGGCATTTTCTGATAACTCAAAATATACCACATTTACCTATACCTATTATCCAGAGGGATTGGAAATTTCCGATAGCTATATCTCTTATCCAGGAGAATCAGAAATTTCCGAAGCCCTTGCCAGGGAAATCACTACGTTCGCCGTTCCCCCGACAAATTATGCAGAGGGATTGGAAATTTCCGATAGCTATATCTATTATCCAGGAGGATCGGAAATTTCCGAAGCTGTTGTTCCTAATATTAGCACTCGTCTCTTCTATGCGCTCAAAGCAATCATAGCATTTTTCATCAGAATGAGCCATGGGCAAGGGGCTTAAACCCTTTGTTGGCAAAACTTGTCGATACCTCAGTAACGTGAAAAGCGCTATAACTACACATCTAAGCCGCCGACATCGTCTTCATCATCAGGAGGGGCTGTAACATTCAGCGTTAATCAAGGAGACCCGATCATAAACTTACTAGGCGGCTCCGGTGGTAAAGAATTTTATGAGGGTGTAATATTGCCAAATGGAGATCTAAAAACTAACTGGCAACTGACTCCTTTTATGAACCTCGCCGTCGTTACCAATTATATTTTTGGTTTCGTCCTCATCGTTTTTGGCAGCGATAGTGCGATCGCAGATTGTGTAGAGAGTTTGTAGGGTGGGCAATGCCCACCTTACTTCAAGGTAAAATAGAGCTAAGGAAGTTAGTAGAGAGAGAATGCTATTTTGCCAGCTATGAGCCAAACTTTACCTAAAACTGTTAATTTCGAGGAATTCGTCCTTTGGCTGCCTGAAAATTCGGGAGTGCGTTATGAGCTACACAAGGGAAATATTATTGAAATGGCACAACCCGCAGGAGAAAACGAGGAAATCAAAGGATTTTTAACTGTTAAACTCAGTGGAATAATTGATAGACTAGGGCTTCCTTATTTAATTCCTAACCAAGCGATTGTCAGACCTGCTGGTAAAAATTCTGGTTATTTTCCCGATGTATTAGTGCTAAATCGAACCAAGCTCGCTCAGGAAAAATTATGGAAAAAAGAATCAATCCTTAGGGATGGTGCATCTATCCCTCTGATCATTGAAGTGGTATCGACTAACTGGCGTGATGATTACTACTTAAAATTTGCTGATTATGAAGAAATGGGTATTCCTGAATATTGGATTGTCGATTATGCAGCCTTGGGTGGGCGTAATTTTCTCGGCACTCCTAAACAACCGACAATCTCTGTTTGTTGCTTAGTTGAGGAAGAATATCAAATTCGGCAATTTCGAGACAGCGATCACCTAATTTCCCAGACTTTCACGGAATTAAATCTCACTGTCAATCAGATTTTCTTAAGTCTGTAGGGTGTGCATCGTCCACCTTACTCTTTTCGCTTTTTTCTTCAGTTTGAGGGGTTGATTTTGCCGCTTAAAATCCGCAATTATTGCCTTTATTTGCTCCATCTGCTTGGGTTTTAAGCCATTAAGCTCAATTTCTTTGATCGCTTTGGCTCATTGTCAGCTGTAGAACATTTAGATTGGTCATTTAGGCAAGGGAACAGGGAACAGGGAAAAGGGAGGCTCTCTCTCAACAAATTTGGGGGGCTATTTCCTTAAGTTGACAGCAATAGACCTCTTGCAAAAGTTTTTTATGGTATAATAGAGGGTTTATCTATAGCGTTTCCTAAGCTAGTGAGGTACACCTATTTTTCTTCCCTTTTGCCTCTTGCATGAGTGCCTTTTGCCTAAAACCCATAACTTTTGTACCTCAGCAGACTGAAAAACGCTATATTTCGTCTTTGAACTTCTAAATTTATGATCTTTCCACCATTATTTTTCCACAGATACGGTTAATCAACTCTCAATACATTATTCGCACGACAAAGATATCTAGCTTGTTATTCTCAGCTAAATTAAAAGAAT
>NZ_JADBUE010000231.1:0-10695 GCF_020245805.1 Microcystis sp. M179S2
AGATATTTGTTTTTCAGCATTGCCTTTCACGATGCTCCTCTAAATCTCTAGCTTGATTTTCTCACCTTGAGTGTGTGACTGCTCACCTCTTTGTCATAAACCTACACCTGTCAGGGTGTGGGGTGTGGGGAGATGGGAGAAAAAAGCTGAAAACTCACATCTGATCACTGATTACTGATTACTGATCACTGAAAAGGCTGATAGCTTTTCCCTTTTTAATCTACGGCCTCGTAGTCACTGGCACTCATTTCTTCGCCATCGTAGGGGTGATCATCACTGCCCGATTCGCCGGATTTAGTTTCCAGATTACTATAGGTTCTGGTTCTAGTCTGGGAGAGGGTTGGCCTCTTGGCGAAGGTATTGGAGGAAGTGGCTTGGGTGCGGGTGGGTCGGGTCAGTTTTTCGGTGACATCGATCGATTGAAAACCAGTCCCGTTGAGGGGTTGGGTTTCCTCTTGTTTACCCGTGTAGATGCGGGTACCGATTTCGAGGACAATCTGACGAAATTCTTCCAGGGTGGTTTTTAGCTTTTCAGGCGATAGGGAGGGGTCGCGCAGGGCGATTTCCAACTGTTGCCGCTTCTGGTCGGCCAGTTGCCGGATATCGGGGGCGACTAACTCACTGTTTTCCCTGAGGGTGACTTCGTAGCTATAGAAAAGACTATCGGATTGGTGGCGAATATCGATCATTTGCAGACGACTGCGATCAAATTCGGCGTATTTTTCGGCTTCTAGGCGCATTTTTTCAATTTCGTTCGGTTTCAGCCCTCCAGTATGGCTAATTAAAATGCTTTGTTCTTTGCCGGTGCCTTGGTCGCTGGCGGCCACTTTCAAGATGCCGTTAACATCGATCTCGAAGGCCACTTCGATTTGTGGCATACCCCTAGGAGCGGGAGGAATTCCCGTCAGGAGAAATTTACCGAGGGTTTTGTTATCCCGGGCCATGGCCCTTTCCCCTTGCAGAACATGAATTTCCACCGAAGTTTGACCATCGGCAGCGGTGGAAAAAACCTGAGATCTACTGGTGGGGATAGTGGTATTGCGATCGATAATTTTGGTAAAAACTTCGCCGAGGGTTTCAATGCCGAGGGAAAGGGGGGTGACATCGAGGAGGAGGATATCTTCTACTTCTCCACCTAAAACTCCCGCTTGAATCGCTGCCCCCAAAGCAACGGCCTCATCGGGGTTAACAGAGCGATCGATCTGGCCTGCAGAAAAGAAACGGGAGATTAATCGCTGTACGGCGGGGATTCTGGTGGAACCGCCGACGAGAATGACACGATTGATATCGCTAGGCTGCAGTTCGCTATCTTTGAGGGACTGTTGTACGGGTTTGAGGGTTTTTTCCACTAATTCTCTGGTTAATTCCTCGAATTTAGCGCGAGTTAGTTCTAATTCTAGGTGTTTAGGACCGGTTTCGTCGGCGGCGATAAAGGGGAGATTGATCGAGGTGGTAATCAGGCTAGAAAGCTCGATTTTGGCTTTTTCGGCGGCTTCTCGCAGTCTTTGGATCGCCATGCGATCGCTAGCTAGATCGATGTTTTCTTGGCTTTGAAAGTTCTCCACCAGCCACCGCACTAAGAGGTTATCAAAATCGTCCCCCCCAAGATGGTTATTGCCGGCGGTGGCTTTCACTTCAAAGACTCCCCTCCCCAGTTGCAGGATGGAAACGTCGAAGGTTCCTCCCCCTAGGTCAAAAACGAGGATATGTTGATCTTCGTTTTGTTTATCTAAGCCGTAGGCCAGGGCGGCGGCGGTGGGTTCGTTAATAATTCTTAATACTTCTAGTCCTGCGATTATCCCCGCGTCTTTAGTGGCCTGACGTTGGGCATCGGTAAAATAGGCGGGAACTGTAATCACGGCCTCGTTAATCGGTTCTCCCAGATAGGCCTCAGCATCGGCCTTTAATTTTTGCAGGATCATGGCCGAGATTTCTTGGGGGGTAAATTCCCGATCGCGAATTTTGATATTGACGGTATCATCGCGACCGCGTTGGCAATGATAGGCAACTCGTCCCCTTTCTACCTCGGTGTCTTGCCAACGCCTACCGATAAAGCGTTTGATGCTATAGACGGTATTTTCGGCATTAGTGACCGCTTGACGTTTGGCCAGTTGTCCCACTAGGCGCTGGCCCTTGCCGAATCCCACGATACTAGGAGTTGTCCTTCCCCCTTCCGAGTTGGGAACTATAATCGGCTGACCTCCCTCGAGTACCGCAACACAACTGTTGGTTGTCCCTAAGTCGATGCCGATGACTTTTCCCATGACGCTCTGATAATAATGGTAGTTAATAGGATATAATCATTTACAAAAATTATCCCAAAATTAGCAACGGGATTTTTACCTCGTCTAATCTTGCCAGGGATGAAACAGGACAATTTTTATCCGATCCTAACAAAACTTGTCGGTAAAGTCCGCAAGCGGCCGGCGACCAGTCTATATACAAGAGTAACCCAAAACCAGTAATTTTGCTGATGCTGCCAGTTAGCGATCGCCTCTGGCTATTCTTAAAATTGCCGTTTTTAAGATTTTTTTAATGATCACGAGCGGACTTCCTTGATGTTGATGTCCCTAGCAGTGGAATTATTGCCCAATCTTCTTAACCCGAATTTTCGATAAATTTGGGATAAGATAACCAATAAACCGATCCTAGAGGACTTAATCATGATTAGAGCCTATGCTGCCCGAGAAAAAGGGGGAAAACTAGAGCCTTTTGACTACGATCCGGGTATATTAGCGGATGAAGATGTGGAAATCGCGGTGGAATATTGCGGCATCTGCCACAGTGACCTAAGTATGCTCGATAACGATTGGGGACTGACCACCTATCCCTTTGTCCCCGGTCATGAAGTGGTCGGCACGATCGCCGCTCTCGGTGCTAAAGTCAAAGAATTAAAGATAGGGCAAAGAGTCGGTCTTGGTTGGTTTTCCCGTTCCTGTTCGACCTGTGAAACTTGTATGTCAGGGGATCAAAACCTTTGTGCTACTGCCGAAGGAACTATCGTCGGTCGCCATGGCGGTTTTGCCGACAGAGTCCGCGCTCATCATAGTTGGTTAATTCCCCTGGGGAACCAGTTAGATGCTGCCAAAGCTGGCCCGCTTTTTTGTGGTGGTATAACCGTCTTTAATCCCATTGTCCAATTTGATATTAAACCCACGGCGCGAGTTGGTGTCATTGGTATTGGTGGATTGGGCCATATAGCCTTAAAATTTCTCAAAGCTTGGGGCTGCGAAGTAACCGCTTTTTCCAGTAGTCCCGACAAAGAAACAGAAGCAAAAGAATTAGGCGCGACTCATTTTATCAATTCCAGAGACCCCGAAGCTTTGCAATCGGTACAAAATTACTTTGATTTCATCATCTCTACCGTTAACGTTAATCTCGATTGGGGTCTTTATATCGCCTGTTTACGTCCCAAAGGTCGTCTGCACATTGTTGGGGCTGTTCTTGAACCCATGGCTACCTATGCTTTTCCCTTGATTATGGGTCAAAAATCGATTTCTGGCAGTCCTTTGGGTAGTCCCAGTACCATTAATAAAATGATCGAATTTGCCTCTCGCCATGGCATTGAACCCGTTACAGAAACCTATCCTATCTCGCAGGTGAATGAAGCCATGGAAAAATTGAGAACTGGACAACCTAAATATCGCCTCGTCTTGCAAATAAAATAAAACCATCTCTATCCTGGACGTAACCCCGATGACTCAACCCCTCACTCCTCCAGTTATCGATTGGGAAGAACCCCCCATTCCCCCAGAAGACCTGATTTTTGACGATGGAGAACCTTTGGAAACACACCGTCACCGCAAGGCCATGAATGTCTTAATCGATTCTATCGAACAAGCCTATCAGGATCGAGAAGACTTTTTCGTTGGCGGTAATATGTTTATTTACTTTAGCCGTGAGCGGGTTTTTAATCAAGATTTTCGTGGCCCCGATTTTTTCGTTGTCCTCGATATCGATGGTAGTTATAAACGACAAGGATGGGTGGTTTGGAACGAAAACGGACGTTATCCCGATGTGATCGTGGAATTAATGTCAGAAAGCACCGCAAAAATCGATTTAAATACCAAAAAAGACCTCTATGAGCGGACTTTTCGCTGTTCCCAATACTTCGTTTATAATCCCTTTGATGCCACTTCCCTGCAAGGTTGGGCTTTAGACCAAAATCAATGCTATCAAAAAATTATTCCCGACCATCGCGGTTGGTTATGGTGTCAACGTTTGGGATTATGGTTAGGAGTCTGGATGGGCAGCATCCAACGAGAAGAAGCCCCTTGGCTACGTTTTTATAACCTAGACGGCAATTTAATCCTTCTACCCGCGGAATTAGCCGAAATCGAACGTCAGAACGCTGAAAGCGAACATCAACGGGCGGAACGTTTAGCGGCGCAATTACGGCAATTAGGCATAAATCCCGATGAAACCCCGTAATCGGCCTAGGAATGACCCCTATCTCTAAAAACCGAAAACCCACACATTCCGAGATCGGTTTGTGTGGGCTGATTGTTCACTTAATTCTAAGATTGAAAGCTTACACTTTGGCGAAATCTAAGACCCTAACTGAGAGTAACACCAGAGCGATCGTAAGTTTGTGAAGAAAAGTCGGCCGAGAAGCGACGTTGAACGGTTTCCCCGTAGCCATTGTCATTGTCAATACCGATTTCAGAAGCACTTCTCCCTAACATCGATTGTTGACGATTTTTGACGGCGTGGTGGTGACGCATCATTAAGGCGCGAGCTTGTTGTTCTGTAGACATAATCATTTCCTCCGAGCTGCAAATAGTGTTTCGAACTTTTTTAATCACCTACTAAATATATATAACATACAATTCTGTATCTATTTTTACAAAATGCCCTAATCCCAGAAAAATTAACAAAACTTTACAATAGGAGTCGGTCGTCAGTATTCGGGAGATGGGGAGATGGGGGAATGGGGAGACCACTGCGTGCGCGTTGCGGGGGGTTTTGGGGTGATAGGGATTTAGGGGTTTAGGGGTTTAGGGAAATTTCAGCCAAATGCTCCACTTTCCCACTTGCCCACTTGCCCACTTCCCCAACACCCCAACACCCCACTTCCCACACCCTATACCCCACTTCCCAACCCCAAGACATCAATCGCCTTTATACCTTAATCGAACTAGGTTCATCGACGGCGGCGATAATACGATGACAACCGGAAAAGGGTTGCGCCCATTGATACTGGTGTTCTAAAGGATTACCCCAACAGAGACCGAGATATAATTCTGTGCGCGCCACATCTAATTCCGCCCATTCGGACTGGGCGACTAATTCGGCTAGAGAATCGGCAGAAATGGGACGACGGGAGTTAAGCGCCCACCAAAAATTCATATTAGGGGTGATACTGTTCCAAAACTCTAAAACCGAGGCTTTGGCAGCCATGAGAATTTCCTTGTCACCCGCCACGGCAACTAATTGATTATGAATTTCGGGATAACGGAGAGTGCGATCGCCCCATTGACAAACACGCCAGATAATGCCCGAAACCTGATATTTTTGTTGATAATCGTGAACTTGACGGCGAAAATCCTGATAGGCGAAGACTTTGCCCACCTTTTCTAGATTGATCGCCTTGGCAATCACTGGATTATCAATGCGCTCCGCCGGGGAGAGTAACAGACGTTCCCCTTTGCAAGTGGCGTGCATTTCTCGCTCGAGGATTTCAATTAACTGCTGTGTCGAGTAAGCCATACTACCGCTCTTACCTGAGAGAGGATTTCTTTTTATGATAGAATAATTTATTGACATACTCCCACCGTCAAGCTACGCTGTGACGGTGGATTCTTGACCTATCACTATCGTAAATTCCTTGCTCGACGAGACAACTTAGATTCTCAATGTCTCCACTGAAACCCCAGAGACTGGACTCTCTATTATGCGTTTGGGTCGGTTTCTGTTTGCCCAACAGTACCGTTGAGATGATTTCCCAAATATTGCAACCCTTGAGTTTAAAAACGGTTCCATCGGAATTAACTCTGTTTTGCCAACACCCAGGGTGAGAGCATCTCAAACGCTATTGACAATTGGCCAATTTTGTGATCTGCGTGGGCATTTCAAGTGATACCAGTCCATCAGAATAGTTACGAAATCGACCAAATGGGTCGATTTTTGCTTAACAATTGAGATGGCAAATTCTCCTCAAATATGCCTGAATCGTGGGTAAGCAACTCACATAAAGTTCATTTTGTCAAGGATTGTTAAGATGCGCTTACCCTGTGCCAACACCACGATTATCCATCCAATAACGCCGAACTTTATTCCGAACAAACTGAGTTGTCCGTATTGCCTGATTAATGGCTTCTATCTGATTAGGTTTTGGCTTAACTTTGTGTTCAAGGACAAATATTTTGAGACTGCCTGACCGAGTATCAATATTTTAGGGCAAAAGAAATAAAATGACAATATTATGTCTTAAAGCCGCCCGATCCTAAGCGGGCATGACGGGGAACCTTAAACCCAAATTTTCGGTCAGCAACTACGAGAATTAATCAATATATCCACTGCTTACCGTCAAGCTAAAACTAGACAGAATGATCTGGTTATTATCACCCAACCCAGCCTTGAGCCGGTGAAAATAGGGTCTAATTAGCAGTTTTTCGGCAAAAAAGTCATCTAGACCTGTTAATAGGCAATTTATCCCCCGAATGAGCTACAATTACCGGTCCAACGTGGTTAATAGCGAGCAGATGCGTCGCATTGAAGGGGCGATTTTTGCCTCTGGTATGCCTGTGGCCGCTTTGATGGAAAAGGCAGCCCTGTTAACGGCACAACAGCTTAAAAAGTCCTATTCTTTGGCTAATTTCCCCAAAATCGGCGTTATCGTTGGCCCTGGTCACAATGGCGGCGACGCTCTCGTGATTGCTAGAGAATTACATCTCGCCGGTTATCAAGTATCTCTTTTTTGTCCGATCGCCAAACTCAAGGATTTAACAGCACAACAGGCTAATTATGTCAAGCATTTAGGCTTAATTTTTCAGAAAACTTTAGAATCTTTAGAGGATTGTCAGTTAATTATCGATGGTCTTTTCGGTTTTGGTTTAGAAAGGACTTTATCGGCAGATATTGCCGAATTAGTCGATAAAATTAATAGTTGGCAAAAACCGGTAATTAGTATCGATATTGCTTCGGGAATTCACACCGACACCGGAGAGGTTTTAGGCACGGCAATTAAAGCCACTCATACCTTTTGTTTGGGACTCTGGAAGCGCGCTTTTTTCCAAGATTTGGCCTTACCCTATCTAGGTAAAGTGGAGTTAATTGACATAGGAATTAGTCCCCTTGACCTAGAAACAATTTTACAAGATTCACCGCCAATTCTGAGGGTTAATCCCGATCTAATTCGCCCTTATTTACCTTTACCCCGTCCTCTACTTACCCACAAATATCAGCAGGGACATTTATTAATTATCTGTGGTTCTCGTCGTTATGCGGGGGGGGCAATTCTCGCCGGATTAGGAGCGCGAGGTAGTGGTGTGGGAATGCTTTCGATTGCCGTTCCTGCTGCCCTTAAATCTTTATTAATTAGTCATTTACCAGAAGCATTAATTATCGATTGTCCCGAAACTGCCACGGGAGCTATTGCCGAACTTCCCCTAGAATTAAATAATTATCATGTCCTCGCCTGTGGTCCTGGATTAACCACAGAAAATCCCGCTATTATCGCACAGGTTTTAGATAGTGATAAACCGATTATACTCGATGCCGATGCTTTAAATATTTTGGCTCAATTCGGTATAGAAAAATTATCATCCCGCCAAAATAAGACAATTTTAACGCCTCATTGGGGAGAATTTAAACGCTTATTTCCTCACTTATCAGATTCTCAAGATAGGATTAATATCACTCAAAAAGCATCTCAACAAAGTGGTGCAATTGTCTTATTAAAAGGAGCCAGAACTATAATCGCCTCCCCGGAAGGTAAAATGTATATAATCCCCGAAAGTACCTCCGCTTTAGCGCGAGGTGGTAGTGGTGATGTCTTAACGGGATTAATCGGCGGATTCTTAACCCAAATGCAGGATAATGCCCCGGAAGCAACCGCATTAGCGGCTTATTTACACGCTCAAGCCGGCATTTTAGCGGCCAAAGAAAGGACGGAATTAGGAGTAGATGGAGTGACTTTAGCTAATTATTTATTTGCCGCCCTTAAAGATTTAAATTAAACTCCGAGGGGAAACACACGCGCCCCGAAAACCGAGTAAAATAGATAAAGGATTAAGTAGGTAGGTGTTAAAAATTGTCAGATTTCCCCCCTTATCAAGGGTAGGGTTAATTCATGAATTAACCCTACCATGAATCAGTCCTAAGATTAAGGGAGTATCAGAATTGATAATTGTTACTGTATCTAACATGAAAATATCTTTCATAATATCCACCTAATAAACGCAGAAATAAGACGAGGAAACGATAAAAATACTATTAAAATAGCATAATTGTACTGTATTTAAACTGAGTAGGGGTATTTTAGTACAAATGCTCGGACTGCCTCAACCTAGCTCCGGCGCTCCCTTCTCCGGTGCAGTCTTAAGGATTAATTTAGATAGTCGGCATTTGAGATAAAACATAAGGAATGTTAACCAAAACCACTTATCGTTAAGGAATTTTGATAAGTTGGAGATTGAATAAAGATAGAAAGTCTCTAGCGCTGACAACTATGGCTGTAATTGTCCAAAAATACGGTGGTACATCGGTAGGTTCCGTAGAACGCATTCAATCGGTAGCTCAACGGGTCAAAAATACGGTAATAGCAGGAAATACCGTGGTGGTGGTCGTTTCTGCCATGGGTAAAACCACCGATGGATTGGTCAATTTAGCCAAACAGATCGCCGCCGAACCCTCGCGCCGGGAGATGGATATGTTATTATCCACGGGGGAACAGGTGACGATCGCCTTGATGAGTATGGCCCTAGAGGAAATCGGACAACCGGCCATCTCCCTAACCGGCGCTCAAGTGGGAATTGTCACGGAATCCGAACATAGTCGGGCCCGTATTTTAGAAATTAAAACCGATCGCCTTTCCCGTCATCTATCGGAAGGTAAAGTAGTTGTGGTCGCCGGTTTTCAAGGTGTCAGCGATAGTGATCAATTAGAGATTACCACCTTGGGGCGCGGTGGGTCTGATACCTCGGCCGTGGCTCTAGCGGCCGCCTTAAAAGCCGATTTTTGCGAAATTTACACCGATGTACCCGGTATTCTCACCACTGACCCCCGTTTAGTCCCCGAAGCGCGTCTTTTAGACCAAATCACCTGCGATGAGATGCTGGAATTAGCCAGTTTAGGGGCGAAAGTTCTCCACCCGCGAGCGGTGGAAATCGCCAAAAATTTCGGGGTTCCCCTGGTTGTCCGTTCCAGTTGGACAGAGGCTCCAGGTACTTGGGTGACATCCCCGGCACCGAAACCGCGCACCCTGCAAGGATTGGAATTGACAAAAGCAGTGGATGCGGTGGAATTTGACGGTAATCAGGCGAAAATCGCCCTTTTACGGGTTCCCGATCGTCCCGGTATCGCTGCCCGTTTATTCGGGGAAATCGCCCATCAACAGGTGGACGTGGATTTAATTATTCAATCGATTCACGAGGGTGACAGCAACGATATCGCCTTTACTGTGATGGGAAATGCCTTAAAAAAAGCCCAATCCGTGGCCGAAGCGATCGCGCCGGTTTTACGTTCCCATCCCACTAATACAGAGGAAGCGGAAGTGATCATCGAATCCGGGGCCGCTAAAATCGCCATTACCGGCGCGGGTATGATCGGCCGGCCGGGAATTGCTGCCCAAATATTTAGCACTTTGGCCGCAGCGGCAATTAATATCGAAATGATCTCCACTTCTGAAGTAAAAGTCAGTTGTGTCATCGATGAAGCGGACGGAGAAAAAGCAATTAAAGTCCTTTGTGATGCTTTTCAAGTGGAGTATTCTGCTAAAGTTGCTCATTGCGAAATCCCTAAAAATTTAGTCCCAGTCAGGGGAGTGGCCCTAGATAATAATCAGGCCCAAATGGCCATTCGTAACGTCCCCGATCGCCCCGGGATGGCGGCGAGAATTTTCTCGCTTTTAGCGGCAAAAAATGTCAGTGTTGATATGATTATTCAATCCCAACGCTGTCGCATTGTCGATGGTATTCCCCGACGGGATATCGCTTTTACTTTACCCCAAGCTGATGCTAATTTAGCCCAAAAAATCCTCTTAGAACTATCGGAAAGTTTGGGTTTACAGGAAGTGGTGGTTAATAATGATGTGGCCAAAGTGAGCATTGTTGGTTCGGGAATGGAAGGACAACCGGGGGTAGCAGCACGCTTTTTTGAAGCTTTAGCAAAGGAGAAAATTAATATTTTGATGATTGCTACTTCTGATATAAAAATCAGTTGTGTGGTGAATCAGGAAGATGGAGTCAGGGCCCTACAAGTGGTTCATGCCGCTTTTGGATTGGCCGGACAGGGTAAAATTGAAGTACCCGCCTAAATGAAATTACAAGTTCTATGATGGGGGTAAGAGTTGTTTAATTGTTGGCAACTTATACCCCCAAAAACCCGATAAATAAGTTAACCCTCATCACCCCGATTTTATCTATGGAACCGATAACAGTGGCGACAATTGTTGCTTTGGTATTTCAGACTACTGTAGAAAAATTTACCGAAGCTGCTCTAGAAAAAATTAATACTTTGCGGCAAATCATCTGG
>NZ_JADBUE010000232.1:0-11254 GCF_020245805.1 Microcystis sp. M179S2
AGCCATAGCTAGTATATTTATACGGGGGAAGTTCAGATATAAGGATCGTAGCTGAAAAAGCCAAACTACGGTTTTCCCTGTGGATGGGGTTTATCAGTTATCAGATTTGAGTTTTCAATTCACTGTTTACTGAACAATGAAAAAAGCCCCCTGATTATCGCCGATGATACCAACGGGCAAATAATTTTTCTAACTCCACCCAAACGAATAACAAGGTACTAAATCCCAAACAGATTAATAATTCTTCTTTAGTTAAAAATTGAGTGCCGAAAAAATCCCGCAGGGCAGGAACATAGATTAACATCAGTTGAAAAATTGTCGTCAGGGTTACTGCTACCCAGAGATAGGGATTAGTCAAAGGATTCATTTCTATGGTAAGATGATCGCTTGATCGCACAGAAATGGCATGACCCATTTGAGCTAAACAGAGAGTAGTAAAAACCATAGTTTTCCATGAACCAGTATTACCAAAAAGCGGATCCAAGCGCACAGCGATTAACATTTGAGTGATATTAATAATCGAAAAAATAATCCCAATTCTCACGATATAACTGCCCAAACCGCGAGCAAAAATACTTTCTTGGGGACTAAAAGGAGGGCGACGCATAATATTAGGAGAAGCGGGTTCCACTGCCAAAGCTAAAGCAGGTAAACCATCAGTAACTAAATTCATCCAGAGAATTTGTAGGGGAGTGAGAGGAGTAGCTAAA
Source organism: Microcystis sp. M179S2 (assembly GCF_020245805.1). Taxonomy (NCBI): domain Bacteria; kingdom Bacillati; phylum Cyanobacteriota; class Cyanophyceae; order Chroococcales; family Microcystaceae; genus Microcystis; species Microcystis sp. M179S2. Next base: position 711 of record NZ_JADBUE010000232.1, read on the forward strand.
CCCAAAAGAGGCGAAGCAGCGATAGTAATCACTTCCCCGATATTACTGCCGAGAATATATTTAATAAAACTGCGAATATTGTTATAAACCACTCGCCCTTCTTCCGTGGCAGCGACGATAGTGGCAAAATTATCATCAAGGAGAATCATATCACTAGCCTCTTTGGTGACATCGGTTCCAGCGATTCCCATGGCAATGCCGATATCTGCTTGTTTCAGGGCCGGAGCATCATTCACCCCATCTCCGGTCATAGCAACAAATTTACCCTTTTTTTGCAAGGCGCGGACAATGGTTAATTTATGTTCGGGGGAGACACGGGCATAGATGTTAGTTTTGTCAATGATGTTTTCTAGCTGAATTGGTGATAATTTATCTAATTCTCGCCCTGAGATGACTAAAGCTCCCGCTTGGGCAATACCAAGACTTTTAGCCACCGCTAGAGCGGTTAATTGATGATCGCCGGTGATCATGATTGGACGGATTCCCGCTTCTCGACACCTAGCCACGGCGATTTGTACCTCCGGTCGCGCTGCGTCGATCATACCGACCATTCCTAACCAAATTAGGGCATCTTCGCTGATTTCAGTTGATTCTGACGGATAAATCAGGTTTTTGTAGGCTAATCCTAAGACTCGTAAACCCCTGTTAGCCATAGCATTGTTAGCGACTAAGACTTTTTCTTTTTCTCCATCCCCAAAAGGAAGACTTTCTAATCCCGATTGATAGGAGAGACATTGTTCAAGGATTAATTCCGGGGAACCTTTGGTAAATAGTACGGGATTGACTCCTTGACAAATGACCGACATTCGCTTTCTTTGAGAAGAAAAGGGGATTTCAGCGATTCTAGGGAACTCTTGCTTGGTTAGGGATAAATTTAAGCCCGCTTTCGCCCCTAAAACTAATAAGGCTCCTTCCGTGGGATCGCCTAAAATGCTATCGTGACCGTTATCGAGGTCTAAACTGGCATCGTTGCAGAGGATACTGGCAATTAAAAGATGATGTAATTCTAGATCGGTTTTGGGATCGATCGCCCGTTGCTCGGTGTCTAAAAATTGTCCTTTTGGACTATATCCTTCCCCTGTCACCGAAAAATTGCGATTAATTGTCTCTATCTCCCGCACGGTCATTTTATTTTCCGTTAGCGTCCCGGTTTTGTCGGAACAGATCACATTAACGGAACCAAGGGTTTCTACTGCCGGCAGTTTGCGAATCAAGGCCTGACGTTTGACCATGCGTTGGGTACCTAGGGCGAGAGTTAGGGTGATAACTGCGGGTAATCCTTCGGGAACGACGGCTACTGCCATACTAAGGGAAACTTCCACTAATTCCTCTAGGGCCGACCAACCGGCATTGATCAGGCCGATGGTAATAGTCAGGGCAACTAAAATGAGAGAACCAGCAACAAGGACATTACCCAAGTGAGTCATTCTTTTTTGGAGAGGAGTGGGTTCATTGCCGACTGTTGCTAACATTTGAGCGATTTTGCCTAATTCCGTTGTCATCCCCGTATTGGTAACGATGACCTTGGCCCGGCCTTGCAGTACCTCTGTTCCGGTAAAGACAAAATTTAAGCGATCGCCAAGGGGAGTATCCCTGTCTAAGGGGTCAATGGAGGCGGATTTACTAACACTATTTGCCTCTCCTGTCAAGGCCGATTCGCGAATTTGCAGGTTAAAAGCTTCGATAATTTGGCCGTCGGCGCTGATTTGGGTTCCCGCTTCAATCAGCATGATGTCCCCGGGGACGAGATTAACCGCATCTATTTCTGTGCGTTGGCCCTCGCGAATAACATTAACTTGGGGAGAGGAAAGTTTTTTTAAAGCGGCCAGAGCTTTTTCGGCGCGACTTTCTTGCAGATAGCCGAGGATACCATTGAGGATGACAATTGTTAAAATAGCGATCGTATCTTTGAAGGGAACACCAATTTTAGCCAGATGACCGCGCTGTAATGCTAGTAAATCCAGTCCTCCGGAAATTATGGCCACGGCAATTAAGAGGAGGAGCATAATATTGGTAAACTGATCCAGGAGAATTTGCCAATTACTGCGCCCTGGACGTTCTTGTAGTTCATTTTTGCCATAATATTTAATTCTTTGGGCGATTTGCTCCCTATTGAGGCCATTAACAGCCGAACTACCGAGGATAGATAGGGTGGTTTCCACCGGATAGGTATGCCAAGGTTGTTGCAAGTTAACGCTGGAATGGGCAGAATAGTCGGCATTGGCGGCCATGGCAAGTGAAGATAGTTGATCTAAATAGATCTTAGCCCTTTCTTTCCCCGGTAACAGGAAAAAACAAATGTTTAAACTGGCTCTTCCTGCTCATAGACAGTCTTAACGAGTAATGTAGATAAGTAGCTGGTTATAATTAAATTGAAGATAGATCCCCCCTTAATCCCCCCTTGATAAGGGGGGTGTCTGAAAGTTTTTAACATCTACCTACTTAGTCAACAGCTTAGTAGGGCAAAGTAAACCAAAATTGTGAACCTTTTTCGTCATTATTCATAATGCCAATTTCACCTCCGTGAGCATGGATAATTTGACGACATAGATATAAACCTAGTCCTAAACTAATCTGATTATTATTATTGCCTCGTTGATAGCGATCGAATAATTGTTTTCTCTGGGTTTCGCTAATTCCCACCCCATTATCGGCAATACTACACCGGAGATAATTGCCCTCTAGTCTAGCTGACAAAGTGATAATTATCCCCTGGGGATTGTGTTTAAGGGCATTGGCTAATAAATTCTCAAAAACTCGCCAGAGATGGTGAGCATCGGCATTAACTAAGGGTAAATCGGGGGAAAAATTATTAATTAAAGTTGCTTGATTTTCCTTTAATCTTAACTCCCATTCCTGACTGATCTGTTGACCAATTTCGTAGAGAGATAAAGGCTTTAGTTCTAGGGAAACTCCCCAAAGATCATTTTGTCGGGTTTCGACGAGAGAATCAATTAAAGTTAATTGTCGATCGCAACTGTTGGCCATCTGTTGTAAAATCTTCTGGGATACTTCTTTAGTTTCTCCCTGAGAATTTTTAATTAAATTATTTAAGATCATTGACATCCCGATCACGGGATTGCGGAGATCGTGAGAGACAGCATGAAGATAAATTTCTAAGGTTTCCTCAGTTTTTTGACGTTCTTTAATTTCGTTTTGGAGTTGTTTTTTTTGACGAGAAATAGTTAATTGATTTTCGATGCGGGCCATGACTTCTTCCCCTTGAAAAGGTTTAGAAATATAATCAACACCTCCCACTTGAAAAGCTTTGACTTTATCTAAGACATCATCAAGAGCGCTGATAAAAATTACGGGAATTTCTCTGGTTTTTTCATCAGCTTTTAACTGTTCACAAACTTGATAACCATTGAGATCGGGCATATTAATATCGAGGAGGATCAGGTCGGGAATTAGCGATCGCACTGTATTCAGGGCCATCTGTCCATTAATCGCTTTGCGTACCTGATAGCCCTTCTCGGTGAGCATAATCGACAATAGCCGCACATTATTGGGCAAATCATCGACAATTAAGACACTAGGGCGCGGTGTGAGTTGAGTCATGCCGGTTATTTTATAACTCAAACTGTTTAAATAAAGTGTATAAAAAAACAGGGGCTTGCCGAAAAAGTTTTTCCTGGGGGCAGCCTGTCGGGTGGGACAAGCGAGAAAGTCTCGTTACTCTACAGCGATCGCCTAGGGATTGTTGCCCATAAAAAAAGCACGGAACCCCACAACAATCAAGGAAGCGCTCAAGAGAGTTATTAATGTCCAAATTTGGTTACTTTGGGTTCCTTCCACCTTGATCAGTCGATTATCGATACTATCGACTTTCTCTGTTAAAGTTGCTAGTCCTATCTTCACATCGGTGACATTTTTCTGTAGGTTGTCTAGCTTTTGCTCGACATTTTTCTGTAAGGTTTCTAGCTTTTGGTCAAAACTTTTTTCGAGATTATCTAGCTTTTGCTCGAAACCTTTTTCGAGATTGTCTAGCTTTTGGTCAAAACCTTTTTCGAGATTGTCTAGCTTTTGGTCAACATCTTTCTGGAAGGTGTCTAGCTTGCGATCAACACTTTTAATACTATCTTTAATTTCCTTGAGGACAGATTCGAGGGAATAGGCAAGGGTTTCTGCTGTCATTGCGGTTAACTCCTATCAGTCGAGAGATAATTTAATTATCGATAAAAATCCTCTTAATTCTCCACTTCATTTTTTTCGAGAAATCTCTCCTCATCTTCCAATTTCTCGCTGATTTCCGGCAGTTTTAGCAATAGTCCTGCGAATAACCAATAGTAAACAGAAACTGGCTCGACGGAGAGAGGATAATAGTAGGGGTTAAAGCTAATAAAAAGTAGGAAAATCCAGATACAGAGACCCCAATGCTTTAAAGCAGCATTTTTTACTTTTAAATAGGCTTTAAAGGTGAGAATACAGAGAATTGTCATCAGTGCCATAAAAGCGATAAAACCGAAGATACCGATTTCGTAGAGGAGTTTAGCGTAGTAGGTTTCAATTAGTCTTATCTCTTCTTCTCCAGCTACATGAAGAGCGCCACTGCTGGCTGTGCCTAAACCAAAACCAAAAAGCTGTACATAATTGAACATCCACTGCATTTGATTGCCTACAAAGTCAATTGGAGACGAATATAGCCAGCGATCAATAAAATTTAGCCCTCTTTCCTGAATAAAGGGATTTAACGTCACCGCGAGCAGGGAAATCAGCCCCAAGATTCCCAATTTTAATGGTAACTTTTGTTTATGTTTGCCAGTAGCAATAAAAAGAACCAAGTAAAACAAAGGTACTAGCAAGAAAGGTATTCTTTGTCCAGAAACCAGAGTCGCAAGGAAGACTAAAACCATTGCTACCCAACCAGCGACGCGCCATCTTTTTTGCGGATCACTAAAACTGGCCGCGTAACTGATGACGCTACTAGATACTAAGAACCAACTCCATTGCCAAGGATCAGAAAATGTGCCAGGGAGACGAATTAAGCCTCGATCGGGATTATACAACACTGAACCCCCGACAAAACATTGAGCTTTCAGGCTGGCTTTCTCGGTAATATTCGGATAAAATTGGCTGTCGGATTTCGGGACAAGAACTTCCAGTTGATTGAGGAATTCATTATCAGGACAGATACCTTGGACGAGTAAGAAGTATTGAATTAGAGCTAAAACACAACAGACTAAGATCATCACGATTAAAAGCCGATTAACCACGAATAAATCCCGTTTTTGCTCGATTAGATAGTAGCCACAGAGAACTAGGGGAATATAACTTAGGAGGATTTTTAATCCCACAATTCCCACAGCAATTGATCCTTGGGGCAGATTGACAAAAAGAAAAGTTATCAGGCTGCTGGCAAGTAAAATCAAAGTTGTGATGAGAAAAGGCTTGATTTTGGGGCGTAATTGCTTAAAAGTTTTGGTTTTAATTAAAATTGCCGCTAAAGCGGCGAAATAAAAGGCATCCTTGGCGATTTTGTAGAGAGAATATGATGGCTCTATGCCAATAAAGTTGCCCACTACCTGAAAAACTCTCACCACAGACAAAGCGAAGGTATTACTCAGGGGAAGATAGATGATTAGGGCCAATAATCCCAGACGGGGATGGACAAAAGAACCGACCATGGCGGGAACTGCCCAAATTCCTAACAAGGCCGCTTTTTTGCCAAATACAATCCCTAAAACGAGACTAATTAGTATAGTGGCGATCGCTAATATAATTAGTAACAGGGAGTTCCTCTCTTTCATGCCGTGCGGGTTGAACAGGTTTAGCAGAAAGTGTACCGGATTTTTGCCGAGATTCTCATTCTCAATGGCGGAGGTGGGGAGCTTTTCAGTGATCAGTAAACAGTGAACAGTAAACAGTAATCAAGTGAGGTTCTTTTTGTTTGTGTTAGGCAATAGACGGGGTTATAAGAGATGAAACCCTTATATAGAAAGACATTTGGCGATTTTTGTCAATTGTTTTCCATCTAGAACGAACTAATCAATTAAGTCTCTTGCCAGATAAGGATGTAGTCTATTTATGCCACCCGATCAAACCATACCAAGTAACGAAGAACCATCAGTGAACTGAAAACTCACATCTGATACTGATCAAAGTTTCCTCTTGCTTCTTACCTCTTGCTATACTTATGTAAAATTTTATTGATCTCGATCTTGACTCCGTGGCCGAAAATCTTTCTTTTCAAGACCTTTATCAAGCTGGCATCAGTGCTTTTGAGCGTGGACAATATCGTCTTAGTGTCCAGCAATTAAATGCGGCTTTAGCCTTAATTTCCTTAGGCTCCCGAGCAGGGGGTGAGATTCAAATTTGGTTAATTTCTGCCCATCAAGGGTTAGGAGAGGGGGAGAAAGCTAGTGAAATCTGTAGGCAACTTATTACCCATCCTATCTATCAAATTCGCGAACAGGCCAAGCGTCTGCTTTATATTATCGAAGCTCCCCGTCTCAAACGCCCAGATGAGTGGATGACGAAGATTCCCGATTTAGATAAACTTCCCGATAGTACAGCGCAATTTAAAAAGGGAACAAATAAACAGAAAAAAGAAGAATCGCCCGCACCCATGCAGTTAGAGCAGCATAAAAATACTGTTTTTAGCGGACTGGCGATCGCTATTTTTCTATTGATGCTCTGGTTTTTTGCTAAAAATAGCTAAATTAGTTGACAATAAACTTCTAATATGCTAATGCAGTTAGCTATGGCTCCTAAATGGGCGATTTCATAACCGTGGGTGTTTTGGGTGGGAAAACCTAAGCAAGCGGCCTTAGCTATATGACCGAATTTCATGGCGATGGAGGCATCGCTACCAAAACCACTAATAATGGCTAATTGCAGGGGTATTCCCGCCTTTTCGGCCGCAATTCGTAATTCTTGATTTAATTGCTCATCATAGATACCGTAACCATCCTGAGACAATAACACAGGACTGCTGCCATCCTTAATCGGATATTCAGGAGCGAGGGGACAGATTTCTAGGGCAATTAAAGCATCTAAGCGGTTATTTGCGGTAAAAAATAAGGCCCCTAATGCTCCTACCTCCTCCTTAGCTGAGGCAACCAGATATATATCCACCGCAGGGTTAATTATTCTGGCCGCTAATGCCAAAAGAATCGCCACGGAAGCTTTATTATCAAGGGTATAACTGGCAATGTAGTCTTTTAGTCGCAAGGGTTGTTTTCGGTGTTTTCCCACCACGACTCGACTACCCACGCGCACCCCGCAAGCGTCTAATTCTTCCGGAGTCAATTTCGTCTCTATCCATGCGGATTCCCAGGTGACGGGAGTGTTTTCCTGCTGCACTTTTTGCGGGGATTGATGGGAAATATGACGGGAACCAAAGGAGAGAATTCCTGATCTGGTTTCCCTATCACCGATAATATCCACCACTCCTTCTCCGTAAATCCAAGGAAAAGCTCCCCCAAGTTGGCGAATTTGCAGAGTACCATCGGTATTAATTGTCTTGATAATAGCGCCAATTTCGTCTTTATGACCGGTAATGGCGATTTTTTGGGTCGAATCTTGTCCTTTAATCTTGCCGATGACATTTCCCGCTTGATCTTGCCATGTTTCTAATCCTAACTCTTGAAAGCGTTCTAGTAAAAAGCGATCGATTTCCGTTTCCATCCCACTAGGAGAATGATGGAGGACAAGAGTGGCAATAGTGTCAAAGAGGTGATCAAAATCCATATTTGTCTTGATTTGTGGGTCGAAAGAGAATTATTATCGAAACAGGAAATCGAAAAGGTTTTACAGAAACAATATTGGCGCAGCCATGGCTCTTGGGTGATTGCCAGTTAGCATTTAATGATTAATCAGAGGTGCAGAATTAGCCAGAAAACCCGCAACTTTCAGAGACTCTAGCACCGAATTGTCATCCTCTACCCAATAGTTTTGTCCTAAACGCACAAATTGACGCTGAGTTCCCGCACCAATGGTGGCAATAACGGGAACTTTTGCCTTTTGTTTGTCTCCCGATTGCAGAATACTTTTGAGAAGATTTTGACGATTTTGGTTGACGACATCTTGCAGCGATAAATTAACCATCACCATTTTAATGGTTTCGATCGGTTCCGCATCTTCGATAATTAATTGTACCCGATCATCTCGGCGATCAACTTTTCCCCACACCATTAAAGTTGCTTCCTCCACTAATAATTTTTGCAGACGTTCGTAGGTATCGGAAAACACCACCGCTTCCGATTGTCCCGAGGCATCTTCTAGGGTTAAAAATGCCATCGGAGTCCCTTTTTTGGTCATAATTTTCTTGACGGCATTTAATAAGACAATTGCACTAACTTTTTTTCTGGTTTTGTGTTCTTCTAAGTCAGCTAAATTGATAGGAGATAGGACTTGAGCGGCTCTTTGTAAAGCTTTTAAAGGATGTTCGGAAACATAAAAACCTAAATGTTCTTTTTCCAGTTTTAACTTTTCCTGTAGGGAAAAATCTTCTACTGGGGTGGCACTGGGAGACTGTTCAAACTCGGATTCTTGTTTATTTTCTGTGTTACCTCCTAGCATATCAAAAATATTCATTTGACCACTTTCTTTCTCTTTGGTGCGTTTTTGCGCCCAAGCAACTACTAATTCTAAATCTTCAATTAATTGATGGCGATTAGGTTGAATTTTATCAAAAGCACCACAATAAATTAGCGTTTCTAAAGCTCTTTTGTTGACCACTCGCAAATCAACACGCTCGCAAAAATTCCCTAAGGAAGTAAACTTTCCTCCTGTTGCTTCCCGGGCTTTTAAAATAGCCTCGATCGCATTTTCGCCCAGATTTCTAACTGCGGACAAACCAAAGAGAATTTTGCGTCCAATCGGGGTAAAATGTTTTTGCGAGCGATTGATGTCGGGAGGTTCGACATCGATATTCATTTTCTGACAGTTTTCTCGATACTTTTCCACCTTATCCTGATTATCGCTACTAGCAGTTAGTAACGCTGTCATATATTCCACAGGATAATTAGCTTTTAAATAAGCGGTTTGATAGGTGACGTAAGCATAAGCGGTCGAGTGAGATTTATTAAAACAATTGGAGGCAATTAACCCGTTGCCCAGCAAAAAATTATGATCTTTCTCTACACCAATATCGTAAACGGGTTTTCTTCCCAAGGATTGACGACTGATAATTTTAACCATATTAGTAACTCAACTCTCCAGAGATTTTTGTAATGGTGCTAATGGAAATATGGCATTTCTTTGCCAAATCAGGCCGCCAAAGTCCCCAAAATGGCTCTCTTATTCCTTGTAACATAAGTTTAACTTATATAAGTATAAGAGCGATCAATCTTTGTGTCCTTTGTGTCTTTGTGGTTCTTTCTACTAGCTCGCCAGCAGGACTGTATCTTAGAATACATTTTACCCACCAAACCTAAGAGAGCCAAAAAATTACCATATACATCATATATATTGATACCTAAAGTGTATATTCTACCTACCATAGGTTACGATCAATGTTAACCGAGGAGAAAAAACCAGAAAAACTAGACTTCTTGAATGGGGTCAGCTGTGGCCGTTTGCCACAAGGTTTAAGACACCTGTAAACAGCTTTTACTAATTTCTTGGCCGGTCCTACTAAATTTGGTTAAAGGGTAGCAACGCGAAGCGGGACAAAATGCAGCAGTTGAGATAGCAAAGAAGCCTTGCAACTGAGGGAAAAGATCTATGTCGTACCTTGACGAGAGGTCAGCACTGGCTAGTTCACGCATTGTGTTATAATTCTGGCCAAGCCATCAAGGGATTTGAAAAGGAGTAACACCATGAGTCTATCTTCAGAAGCCTATCGCCAAGCCCTCGTGCGGGATGGAGAACGGCGCTATCGCGAATGGCACCAAAATTATCACAACCAATGCCGTCAATCAAGGGCTGAATACCAAGCTCGTTCGGCCCAACAACGCCCAACAAAGCCGTGGATTTCCTCGGAAGCCTACCGCCAACTTTTGGTCAAAGATGGGGAGCGGCGTTTTGCGGAATGGCATGGCGAGTTTTTAGACTATCAACGACAATTTCTGGCCAGTCAATCCACCTAAACGGATGTCAACGAATCCCCATTACAGCAATCTCTGAAAATAGTGGCTAGAGTCCCCGAAAAAATAGCTAATACGAATTTTCAATAGTCGTGACTAACATCTGAAAGTGCAGTTCCTTTCTCGGAGAGGGATTGCACTTTGGAGTGAGCAACTAAGTCTGTCATTAGGGTTTGCTGAAAAAGTTTTTCGTGGGGACAGGGTGTGGGGTGTAGGGTGTGGGCTTCGGCCGTGATCTCAGGCTTCGAGGGTGATCTCAGGCTTCGACGGTGAGATCAGCCGAACCGCCGAACCGCCGAACGGGTGTAGGTTTTTACCGATTTTGAGGGGGTCAATTACTAATTTTCAGGGAAAAAGTCCCTGAATTTTCCCCCCGATCACTCCCAGATCTGGGACTTTTTGATTGACAAAAAGTCTAAAAGTCTTACCCAACAAGGTTTTTAGATTTATTCAGCCAGCCCTCATTACTTTTGAAAAATGATATAAGTAATAAGACAAAATTAATTACACAAA
>NZ_JADBUE010000233.1:0-11636 GCF_020245805.1 Microcystis sp. M179S2
AACACAGATGATGATATCTGTGTGTGGCTTTATAGTCCAGACAATCAAATTTTACAAGGAACAAAATTGCCAGAAGACGGAAAGTATTTGCTGCAAATTGCTGCCCCCAAAGGTTCTAAAACTTTTAAGATAGATATAAGTTTAGGAACGCTCGCTTCTTCCCCGACACCGACACCAAGACTCTCTCCATCTCCCTCACCTTCCCATGATCTCACACAAGATGAAGCAGCAAAACTTGTTAAACGTTGGTATGAAGTTAAAAGACAGGCTTTCGGTTCTTCTTTTGACGACAGCTTAGTGAAGCAATACGCCACCGGAGAACTTTATTCTAATACCTTAGAAAAATGTAATGATGGAATCTGTGGGGGGACAGTGGGTTGGCTGCGCTCTAAAGGCTGTTATTATACTTATGATTTTTCCAATATTAATCGGATAGTCTCTTTTGATCCTTCAGGTTCGTCACCTTCAATAACAGTCAATGTAACGGAACAACTTACACTCCATGGTCCCAGAAGTGCCGGATGTGGAACCCCAACCCAGACTTATCAAAAAAATGTTACCTATTGGTTTAAAAAAGAGAGTGAAAATTGGAAAATTATTAACTATAAGGTAGGAACTTAATCATGGAAAGAAAAAGAAGAAAGTCAATAAAAGTCAGAACACAATCGAAGACTTACCATATCCAATGGTCTAGGTTTTTGCCCATCTTAATTTCTTTTTTTGTAACATCTGCAATCGCTCTGTATCTCATCTTAAACTCCTCCAAAAACGAATCCTGTAGGATAACTAAATTATTGTTAATTAACGGTGTTCCTAAGTCCATTGGAGGTAAAGTTGATCACAATAAAACCCTATGTTATGAATTTCAGGGCATTCAAGGACAGCAATTGCAATTAACAACTAATCAAAAAATAAGCCTAGTTTTTCCAAGTAATAAATACCAAAATCTTCAAGGAGATTATAAAACGATTCTGTCGGAAACAGGCGACTATTCGCTAGTCATAGAGACGCAAGAAGATAACTTAGATTATCAAATTAACCTGATAGTAAGCTCGCAAAATACAACTAATCTGCCCAGAAAAACGCCCGTTAATGATTTGTCCCTAACACCTTTAACACCTCAACTTCCTAGTCAGTCTAATCAGCTAACTTATAACGTTAAACAGTCGCCTACTTTTTATCAAGATCAAGAATTGCAAAAAATCGTTGACAATATTGTAAGTTTAGCTCGATCTAGAAAGTTACCAATAGATAAATTATCTATCAGTTTAGTTGACTTAAATCAATCTGAATGTTGCGCTTATGCTGCTTATCAAGATAGTGAATTGAGATATCCGGCTAGTATTGTCAAGCTTTTCTGGCTAGTAGTTCTCTATAGTCAATATTATTATCAAGGAATTGAGCCGAATCAAATTCCTCCAGAAAAACTCAAAGTTATTTCTAAAATGATTAAAGATTCCGATAATGAATCAGCTAGTATTATTGTTGATGACATTACTCAAACCAAATCGAGTCAAAAAGACCTCGCACCAGAAAAACTCAACGAATGGAGGAGAAAACGTTATGCTCTTAATGATTTTTTTGCATCCTATTTTGTTGATTCTGTTAATTACCCCCTTAATATTAGTCAGAAAACTTTTCCTATCCCCAATCTACTCGAGGATCCAGCAGGACCAGACCAACAAATTCGTCAGCTTAACGGCAAAAGCTCACCCCCGAGACGAAATTATTTAAATACCTATAGCGTTGCTAGATTACTGCTCGAAATTGAGCAAGAACAAGCCATTTCGCCAGCTTATAGCCAAGCGATTAAACAATTAATTAAACGAGATTTACATCCTCAAGCGTGGAAAGAAAAACCTTTTAATCCTATCCAAAACTTTTTAGGTCAATCTCTCCCGGTTAACACTCAATTTTATGCTAAGATGGGCTGGACATTTAATAATCGAAATGATGCGGCTATTATCGTCAGTCCTGATAACAAAGCTCATTATATTTTAGTTGTCTTTGGAGAGGAAAAAAAGTTTTATCAAGATAAAGAGTTTTTCCCAATTCTTTCACGACAAGTTTATAACCAAATGCTTAAAAAATGACTTAATAAAAGACTAAAATAGGAGAGAAGTCGGGAAAATAAGCAGGTAAATACGCCAATTAAATTGCAAAGGGTAATTCAAATGATTCTGGTTCTGATGGAGTTGCCGCCGAGATTCTATACATATGTACTGAATAAAAACAGTGCAGGACTTTTAGGATATTTTACCTTTTTCCTATCGGCATTTCAGGCTTTTTCAGCATACCCTACTTAACTTTTCGCATTCCTTTAGAAAGATAGGCAACGAAAAAAGCTAACACTCCTGTCATCCCTACCTCAAAATAATTGGCCATGAGAATAGCGGTAAAAAAAAGGAGCAAGATAATTAATATAGTCCGCTTTTGTTCAGATAATTTCATCTCTAATTGCCTCTAATTCGGTTTTAATACTTAATGGTTGATAACCTAAAGAAAAAGCAAGAGAACTATCAAGAGAAACATCCTGCGGACGCGGCGCAATCATGGGAACATCGCACTGTAAACAGGGTTTTATTTGTTCTATGGAAATGTTAAAAACTGCCGCCATTAGTAAACCAAATTGATAACGAGAAACTCTTTCTTTACCCCCCAGATGAATAATCCCTTGCACTTTTTCTAATGCCAAAAGTAAACCATTCACCGCACTATTAACCCCAACAGCCGTCCGATATTCATCGGTAAATAGAGATAATTCTTTTCCCTCTTGGAGGGTTTTTAAAAAGGGTTGCAGAAAACTATTAGCGGTGGGAGAAGGGGAACCAAACATCAAAGGCATTCGACAAATAGCCGCCCGAGGATATATTGCTAAAATACCCTTTTCTGCCGCTACTTTTTGCTCACCATAGACACTGACGGGAGAAACGGTATCATTTTCGGAATAGGGGGCATTTTTACCATCAAAAACTAAATCGGTAGAGGTAAAAACTAGCGGTATTTGATATTGACTACATAAACGGGCAATTTCTAGAGAAGCTGTCAGATTAATTGCCTCGGATGCTTGGGGAAATTCTTGACAGAGATTCGGTTTTGATTGGGCAGCCCCATGAATTACCGCGTCGGGTTTAATCTGTTGAAAAAGTTCTCTAACTGCGGCTAAGTCTGTTAAGTTAATTTTAATTAAATTCGGGTCATTACTATTGACATTGTGATTAAAATATGTACCAAAACTTGCCCAAGATGAGCGAGTTTTTTGGTAAATATGCCAACCTAAAAACCCACTAACTCCAGTGATTAACAGCGTTTTCATAGTTTAGAGATTAAATCCTTTTTCGTAGACTAAAAACTGCACCTGTGGTTCCAACGGTTCACTAACTAAACCAATTCCTGCAAATCCCCATCGCTGCATCAGTCCCTTTAATTGTGTTCCTGAGAGAGTTTCCACAGAAAAATTATTGGCTAAATCCTGAGCATGGGTATTGATATAACTTAAAGCATCGTAGGATTCTTTAAACAGAAGCAGATAACTGGCCGGACTTTCGCTTTCACCTTTTCTCAGACGCGCCACTAGGTATTGTCCGTCTTGTTTTGACCTGAGTAAATAATGCGTAGTTGCTAACATAGTTGGTTAAGTGGGTGGGTGGAATTAAATATAAGATGAACGTAGGTTGGGTTGAAGCATGAAACCCAACGCCTGCTCATGTTACGCTACCGCTAACCCATCCTACAAATAATTGTGCCTCCCTACTTAAGTAAAAAGTGAAAAGGAAAAAAGGGGTTGGGGGTTGGGTTTTAGGGTTTTAGGGTTTTAGGGTTTTGGGGTTTTGGGGTTTTAGTTGAAATTTCCCCCATCTCCCCCCGCAACGCGCACGCAGTGGTCTCCCCATCTCCCCACTGATAACTGATTACTGTTTACTGATAACTGATAAAATTTCCCCATTTCCCCTACTTTAAATCCTCCAATTTAATTCTAGGATCTACAGCTTTGAGAAGTAAATCAGCCAGAAGATTACCGATAATCAACATAGTAGCACCCATCATTAAACTGCCCATAACTAAATATAAATCTTTAGCAGTCACAGCTTGCAGAATTAAACGACCTAATCCGGGCCAGTTAAAGAAAAATTCGGCGATAAATGCCCCACTTAACAAACTGGAAAATTCAAAGCCCAAAAGAGTTATCAGAGGATTAATAGCATTGCGTAAAGCGTGGACATAGATAACTTTATTTTCCGGTAAACCTTTCGCCCTTGCGGTTTGAATATAATCCTGTCGCAGAACATCTAACAATTGTCCCCGCATCAATCTTTGTAATCCTGCAAAACTGGTAACTGTCAGGGCAATAGTTGGTAAAATCATGTGCCAAGCGATATCTAAAACTTTACCGATAGGGGAATATTCCGAATAGTTAATACTGGTCATATCACCCACCGGTAAAAGCGGCGAGACATTTTGGGCGAGAATTAGCAGTAAAAGGGCAGTGATAAAACTGGGGAAACCTTGACCAAGATAACTGATAACTCGGAAAAATTTATCGATAAATTGGTTTTGTTTGACGGCGCTGAGAATGCCCAAGGGAATTGCAATCGCCCAGGTTAAAATGATGGAAGTCAAAGACATTAATAACGTCGCTGGAATTCTCTCTAATAATAGGGAGGACACGGGACGAAAATAGGTAAAACTCAGACCAAAATTAAACTGAGTTACCACTTGCCACAACCATTTAAAATACTGGACAATCGGCGGGTCTTTTAAACCAAAAAGGGCAATATATTGTTCTTTAGTTTCCTGACTAATCTTGGGATTCAGGTCAAGCAAAGCCAGAAAACCGCCGGGGGTTAATTGGATAATAGCGAAACTCAAAGCCGAGGCCAACAACAGAGTTAATAAACCCTGGAGAACACGCTTGACAATATATAAAAAAGTTTCGCTAGTTAGGAGAGATTGTAACCCATTAGCACTTGATCGAGCGGTTGCAGCCTTATAATTATCATCAGTCGCCGTCATAGAAAAAAACCTAATAATCGATGAGGGTAATAATCGGTAAATCGGGTAATTTTTCCCGACCACCGAGGTCGATTAACTCGATGATAAAAGCAAATCCTAACACCTCGCAACCAATTTTTTCTAATAAATCGGCCGTCGCTTTCGCCGTCCCTCCCGTCGCGATTAAATCATCGACAATTAAGACTTTATGATGGGATGCCACCGCGTCCTGATGAATTTCCAGGCTATCGCTTCCGTATTCCAAATCATACTCGATACTGTGAACGGCGGCGGGTAATTTGCCCGGTTTCCGGACGGGAATAAATCCCGCTTCTAATTGGTATGCTAAAGGAACACCAAAGAGAAAACCCCTGGATTCCATACCGACAATGTAATCGGGGGATAAACCGTAATCGCGACACTTTGCCGTTAGGGTATCGATCGTGTAACGTAATCCTTGGGGATGATTGAGTAGGGTAGTAATATCGCGGAAGACAATACCCGGTTTGGGAAAGTCGGGAATATCGCGAATCAGTGATTTCAGATCCATTCGGTTTCCGTGTCTCGTAAAATGGGGGACAGCTATCTATACAATACAATTTACAATACCCTGACTCGATCGCCCTTGTGTTTTAGTTCTCCTATATCATGACCTCTACTAGCCTAACGCCCGAATCTACAACATCAGCCCCAGAAAAACCGGTTATTTTAAGCGTTTTACCCGATTTTCCGATTGCCAGTCAGCAATGCGCCCTACATCTCCAACAGCATATCGATTTAATGCTATTAGCGTTGGAATCCTTAGAAGTCGGTGCCGGGGAGGCCCTGTTAGCCCTCTGTAAAGAACTAGGACTCGATAAAATTGTCAAAAACCGGATTATTTTCTGGCGCTTACGCTGTACTAATCCCTGGCGAATTTCCTACACCCTCGACCGTCTCACCCTTGACCAAGCAAAAGCTTTAGTTATCATTGCCAGTTATCGGGCCAAACCCCTAGCTATATCCATCCGACAATTACTGTTAGCGCGGCAACAGATGGAGTCAAAAGGTTTACCCGTGGATAATAATTTTCTTTTATCAGAATACCTAGAACGATTTCGCTCCAATTTTCGCAGTCGCATGAACCCCCGCCGGGCCAAAGTATCGGTTTATCTAGCCGATGAAAATGCTTTAAATGAACTGGCTTTATCCCTCCTCGATCAGTTATTATTTTGTACTGGTACGACGGGAATGCAGCGGTTTTGGATTAGTTTATTTGATGGGGAGATAGTGTAAAAATGAGAAGACAGTATAGCCTGCCCAATTGTACCCTGATTCTCGATGGTTTCGGCGATGATTTCGCCCCAGCTAACCCCGGTGATAGCCGACCTTTGCTCTCAATTTTGACTAACGTAGAATGTCGGTTAATCGGGGCCAATAAAGTCCTGCAAGGTGGTCGGGTTTTCTTGGAAAATTTGGCCCAAGCGGTCAGTCAGTATGCCCAAGAATTTTTAAGCGGTGTTCGTCATCCCCAAGACCCCGTCCATGAACCAGATCATGTGTACCTAGAAAAGATTGACCATAATCTCCATCGTCTGGTTTGGTATCCATCAACGGACTTGAATATCCCAGAAAGTCCGGTCAACATAGAAATCAGTACCGTGCAGTTATTCGATTTGATAGAAGCGATTGACCAATTTTTTGCTGATACTCGTACTTTACCCGACCTAACCCTGAAATTGCAGCCAGTTTCCCGTCGCTACCATAAGGTCAATGAATCGGTGGCTGGTCGAACAGTACCTTTTTTGGCAGGATTAGGCAGTCTTGTCGCTTGCGCCCTACTTTTCTATCTGTCACCCGTCCCCCAAGTCCGTAAACCCGAAAATCCCCCCATTCCCGCCGCTTCTCCCAGTCCCACCGTCCCCACTAATCCCGTCCCCCCCCCCAGATAAAATTAGGCCCCTAAGCTACATCTGTAAATGGAGTGACGGGAATATGGTTATAAACCTCGGCATTCTTTGCCTGAGCTTGACGGAGATCGTAGTCTGTTTGAAGATTCAGCCAAAACTGAGGACTGTTACCGAAATATCGTGACAGACGCAAAGCTGTATCCGCAGTGATACTACGCTTACCCGCTAAAATCTCACCGATACGAGTTTGAGCTACGCTTAAATCTTTGCTCAGTCTGTAGGGGGTAATATTGAGCGGTTCCAGAAAATCTAACTTGAGGATTTCACCGGGATGAATATTGGGCAAATGGTCGCTGTTCATCGCATTTAGCTAATTTTAGTGGTAGTCCACCACGCTCGAATCCTAACGCCTAACAATACTATTGTCAAGCAGACGTAAGCCTTCGCCCCACACCCCACACCCTACACCCCACACCCTACACCCCACACCCTACACCCCACACCCCACACCCCACACCCCACACCCCACACCCCACACCCCACGATTCCGAAAGCATCCAGACTATTTTTCAAAAAATTTGGGGCTATGATAGCTTTCGCTTTCCCCAACAGGAGATTATCGAGACAATTCTAGCGGCAAAAGATGCCCTGATTGTCATGCCCACGGGATTCGGTAAATCTATCTGTTTTCAATTGCCCGCTTTATTAAAAACTGGCTTAACCCTAGTGATTTCTCCCCTGGTTGCCCTGATGGAAAATCAGGTGGAGGAATTATTAGCCAAAAAATTACCCGTTGCCCTGATTCATCACGAAATCCCCCGACAACAGAGAAAGAAAACCTTAGCAGCGATCGCAGATCAAACCCTGCGACTTCTCTATCTTTCCCCAGAAACCCTCTTAAGTCCGCCCCTCTGGTCAAAATTAACCCTTCCCCACGTTAAAATTAACGCTCTCATCCTCGACGAAGCCCATTGTTTAACCCAGTGGGGCGATAATTTTCGTCCTGCCTACCGTCGTCTCGGTGCTGTCCGTCCCGCTCTGCTGCAATCAAAACCGGCCGGCAGCCAAATAGCGATCGCTGCTTTTACCGCCACCGCTAACCCCGCCACCCGTGAGACTCTCACCCGCATCTTACAACTAGAAAAACCACAACTTTTCTTAATAAATCCTTACCGTCAAAACCTTGACTTAAGCACCAAAATATGTATTAGCCCCGGTTGTCGTCGTCATCAACTATTAAACTTCCTCACCGGTCAACCTCGACAATCCGGCCTGATCTATACTCGTTCCCGTCGCCATAGTGAAAATTTAGCGACATGGTTGCAATCTCTCCATTATCGCACCAGTGCCTATCATGCCGGTTTATCGCCCTTTCAGCGTCGGGAAATAGAACAAAATTGGCTGCGGGGGGATTTAACTTTTGTTGTCTGTACCTCAGCTTTTGGCATGGGTATCAACAAACCCGATGTGCGTTGGGTTGTCCACTACCAACCCCCAGCTTTACTATCGGAATACCTACAGGAAATCGGCCGCGGTGGTCGCGATGGCGGCAAAATGCAGGCTCTCACCTTAATTAGTGAACCGACGGGATGGTTAGATAATAGCGATAAAAACCAGCAAAAATTCTTTAACTTGCAACAGGAACGCCAATACCGACAAGCTTGGCAAATTTTAGCCCAAATTCCCCTAGAGGGCAAAGTAGAGGCGATTAGTGCCGAATTTACCGATGGTGCGCTCATTCTCTCCCTTTTACACAGTCTCGATCGCCTAGAATGGCTCGATCCTTTTCATTATCGGCTTATTTATCGCCATAATTCCGCCAAGATGACTTTTAAACCCAAAAATGAGATGTTTCCCTACCTCTATACCCGTCGCTGTCGTTGGCACTTTCTCTTAAATGCCTTTGGTTTTCAGGAAAATGCCGATAATTTTCGCTGTGGTCATTGCGATAATTGTCGTCGCAATCGACCTCTGGTAAGCTAGGGAGCGCCAGAGCCGGGAGAACAGAGCATTTGTACTAAATTTTTTATGTCTTTTTTCTCCTCCTGTCTGGGATTCTCCTCACTTAAGGTCAGATTTTTGATTTTTGCAGGAGATCTATAGCGGTTTTCACAGAAGTTAGTCCCGATTGAATCTATCAAGGGATTTACCATACCTTACCCGAAATAATAGTGAAATTTTGTGACAAAGTGCAGCCAGATATAAGAATCTTTGCTAGATTTCTAGAAGGCTTCTGTGATAAGTCTCCTTAAAAGGAGATTGTTTGCAGTAAGCTAATCTGGCTAACACGCTTTTGGGCGTGATATAGGGAAAAGTTTTGGCGATCGCGCCTAAATGGGGTTATATGCCGAAAGATTTTTAAAAAAATGTGTATTTGGCGCGAGATATGGAAAGTTTCCGTATATTGTGCAGTTATGACGACGATACTCTTGTAGGTTTGGTTGAGGAACGAAACCCAACCAATAACCCATGATGTGACTAGGTTATAATTGGGAGCATCCCAGTCATGTAATGAGTATAAATGCTCAGAAGGGTAAGAAGGCTTTTGTAGTAACGATTCTGGTTCCAATCACACAATTTAGAGAACCGTTGAAAATCTATGAACTCCCGAAAAGGCTTGCCATATAAGTATTTTGCGCCTAAGTATAATTGCTTATTGCAAAAGTGGGATGCTCCAGTTATAATTCCTGTGAAGATGTGGGAACTGAAAGTGTGATCGCACTTCTTGTGGGCTGCATTAACGAAGTGTAATAGACCATTTTTATCATCAATTCGGTGGGTTACGCTGTCGCTAACCCACCCTACAGCGCTTTTTTAAACTAAATTTGATTAAGACTTAATTAAGAAAAGTAGATTCAGATGGGGAGTAGGAAGGAGTTGATATTTATCCGTGATGTGCGCTATCATAACTTAATTTAGATATTGTACAAAAACATAGGAGGAAATTGGTGAAAGTTACAAATTTAATTCTAGCGTCTTCTATTTTAATATTGACTAATATGTTGAGTTCTCCTGCGATTGCACAGACCAAGTTGTTCAAGATGACTTGTGTTAAATCAGGAAGGGTCTTTTTTGAAGAGAGTAATGTCTCAATAGCAAGGCAGCTATTCAAGTCTATTATGTACATGATTTATGATACGGCAACAATAACATGTGATTTAACTTCTTCTGGCCAAAGATTCTCCCAGCTTGATCTGGCTTTTGGAATATCTGATGGTGAGCGTTGTCGTTTTTCCCAGTTCGTTTCACTATACTTAGATGGAAAAAATGTAGGAAACTTTGAGCTAAACTCAGGAATTTTAAAAACAACCCGATTAAATATTGCTGGCAAGAGAAGTTTTTTTCTTGCATTTCAAGGAGCAAACTGTGCTGCAAGTGGGGCGGTTCATTTTGTAAATGCAACTTTACGCTAATACAAGTGCGATCGCCGATCTTGCAGTGCGATCGCCGATCTTGTAGGGTGCGTTCCCTAATGTGACTCCTACTGCTCCACCGATCGATTTTTGGGGAACGCACCATGCACATTGATTGAAGCTGTGGGTTTAAGTGCGATGCTGCTCCTCCCGCCACCACCCCAGAACCCTCTGCCCTCGTCGGACTGGGGGCTGTCGTAGCTCTGGGAGTTGGCTTCAAGCGCCGCCGCGCCTAGGCAGACAAAAACTCAGCTTTAATTGAAGGTATTACAACAGGATATCTGCAAGGGTCTCTTTTTTTGTGGGTAATTGTGAATTAGAGAAATTGACATATAATAAGAGCATAGAGCTAAATATACCTTTAAAATAGCTTTTCTCATGCCTACCGTCCTTCAAGTTGGGCCTTACAGTTTTATATTTTTCAGTTCAGATCAACGAGAGCCAGCCCATATCCATGTCAAACGCGATCGCAAACTCGCTAAATATTGGCTTGATCCCATTACCTTAGAGAAAAACCGAGGATTCAAAGAACATGAATTAAACCAGATTGCTAAACTAATAACAGAACATCAACCCGCAATCCTAACCGCATGGCATGATTACTTTGACCCTTGAAACCGAGCCAATTGCCCATCAAGTGACCCTAACCGACGATAAATTAATAATCGACCTAGCCGACGGTCGCAGCATCACCGTTCCGCTAACATGGTACCCTCGTTTACTGCACGCCTCCCCCGCCGAGCGTCAAAATTGGCAACTCTTAGCGGATGGATGTGCTATCGAATGGCTCGATCTAGATGAGCATATTGGTATCGAAGGACTATTAGCTGGTCGGCGCAGTAGCGAGAGTTCACGCTCCCTGAATCGATGGTTAACAACTCGCAGACAAACTGTAACCGAGTAAATGGGGACAATGTTTCTGTTGTGCCACCCAAACTCCTCCATTCTTGCCCTGTAATTTATATCAAAATTTACTTAAAGGGACTTGCGCTTTGATAATGTACCTTTTGGGCGAACGCAGTTCGCCCCTACATTGTGGCCCACATTCCGCACCCGAAAGTGTCACATTGAAAATTTTATCTAAATCGTCAAAACGATTGCCGGCTCTGAATTACAGGCTAATTTGTTAGCCCAGCAGATGCACAATTAGCCCTAAAAATCTGATAGCTCCGATACCAAATTATTGAGATAAACTCTTATTACTGGACTTCCCCGTTGACAAAAAGCCATAACCTATGCTGTAGGAGGGATTAAGAGAATTTCTGATGCCCCGTTACTGGGTACAAATCAGGGAAACTCCCAATAAATCTAACGCTTTTTGTTGCAGTTGGGTCGGTCGAGT
>NZ_JADBUE010000234.1:0-6413 GCF_020245805.1 Microcystis sp. M179S2
AATTAAATATAAGATGAACGTAGGTTGGGTTGAAGCATGAAACCCAACGCCCGCATGGGTTACGCTACCGCTAACCCATCCTACAAATAATTGTGCCTCCCTACTTATTAAGAAGTTGCTGTTCTCCTGCTGAGCGGTGATCACTGAAAAAGTTTCCTGTTTTCCGTTGCCTAAAACTGGAGATTTTGTCGCTCCCCATTAAGATAACTGCTATAAATTAATTGCTACCACTAAACACAACTTCGGGGAATTTTAACTGTGCATCGGCCATGGGGATTTGTCGGCTTTGATTGCGTAACTCTTGCCAAAAATTAATTACTTCTGTGGCTTTGTTGAGAACATCAACGCGATCGGACTCATCAATCCAGTGTTTTGCTTCTAACTCCTCTTGCAGTTGTTGCCAAGCATCATTGCGCGGCCAGAAAAAATAAGCGGTGAGGGGGCTAGTTCCTTTGCCGACCACCTGATCTACAGCGATCGCTACGTTCTGATCTAACCACAATACTTTTAAAATAAACTTTGATTCGGAACTGACTGTCATTGTTAATCGTTAATCGTACAATTCTCGATTATATCATCTTTTGACTCAATTTTCCGCAGTCAGTTTTTAACTATTTTTTCCGATTTTTTCGCCAATAACCACTATGATTCCCGAAACAGACTCTTTAGCTTCTAAACAAATCGGTGTGGCCGTAATTAGAGATGATCGAGATTTAATTTTAATCGATCGCCGTCTGGCCAAGGGACTCCTGGGCGGTTTTTGGGAATTCCCCGGCGGCAAAATCGAAGGCAATGAAACGGTGCAGGAATGTATTAAACGGGAGATATTAGAAGAAATTGGCATTGACATCGCAGTGGATAGTCATTTAATCACTATCGATCACACCTATAGTCATTTTCGGGTTAATCTACAAGTATATAACTGTCGTTATCTCAGTGGCGAAGCAAGGGCGATCGAATGTGAAGAAATCCGCTGGGTAACCATCCAGGAACTAGATCATTACACTTTCCCCGCAGCCAATCAAGAGATTATCAGAGCCTTAAAAGACATGGTAAACTCGAAATGATTGCTGTTAATCGTCGAGTGATTATGCTTAATCCTTCTATTCGTCAAGAACCCCGCTACGAACCGGCCGCGGTTATTCCCCTAAAAAAAGACGCTTCCATTGTCGAGTGGTTAGAAAAAAATAATCGCATGATTCCCCGGGATAAAATCGCCGAACCAGATCTCACTCTCGAAGAAGATGTGGAACTATCTGAACTCATGGATGTCGATGATATCGGTTATGATGACGACGAGGATGAATTAGTCTTAGATGAAGATTAATCCCGTCTTCTTTGGCAAATTTTACCCTTATCTGACGCTTTAGTCGTGAACGCTAACATTTTTTCCGCCCCTATCTTTAAAAAACCCACTGGAACCCATCTCCTGATTCTACTAACGGGATTACTATTTCTGTTAGTAGTTTTTTTTCAGTCCACTAATTCCCTGTTACTCCCCCTGATGGCCACAACATTAATCAGTGCTGGTCTTGGTTGTCAAGTGGTGCCGATGCTGCGGCGCTTGAAAATGGGTCAGATTATGCGCGAAGATGGACCCCAGGCTCATTTAAAGAAAGCAGGAACCCCGACCATGGGAGGCAGCTTTTTTGTGCCAGTAGCCCTTATTTTCGCTTTAATCTGGTCTAAATTTACTCCTAATGTGGTGGCGGTTGCTTTGCTGACCTTTGTTTACATGGGTATCGGTTGGTTAGATGATTGGCAAATTCTGCGTTATAAGTCGAATAAGGGCCTATCTCCCCAGATGAAGTTAATTTTACAGATAACGGGGGCGGTGCTTTTTTGTCTCTGGATGTCGCTCAATCAGGTGGGTACCGATATCACCCTTTGGGGTCGATTAGTCATTCCTTTGGGCTTTTTCTTCTGGATTTTGGCGGGATTTGTCCTTGTGGCTGAAAGTAACGCCACTAATCTCACCGATGGGGTGGATGGATTAGCGGGGGGAACAGGTGCGATCGCTTTTTTGGGTTTAGGTCTTATTATCGCCCCTAGTCATCCGGATTTAGCGATTTTCTGCACTTGTTTTGCTGGTGCTTGTCTAGGCTTCATTTTTCATAACCGCAACCCCGCTAAAGTGTTCATGGGTGATACGGGTTCCCTCGCTTTGGGAGGTGCTTTAGCTGCAGTGGGTTTAATTACTGGACATCTCTGGGGATTATTTTTAATTAGTGGTCTGTTCTTTCTGGAATCTCTTTCGGTAATCGCTCAGGTTATCTATTATAAAGCCACAAAAGGACCCGATGGCAAGGGCAAAAGATTGTTAAAAATGGCTCCTTTTCATCATCATTTAGAATTAAGTGGTTGGACGGAAACCAAGATTGTGGGAGCTTTTTATCTGGTTAATGCGCTTTTAGTTGTCTTGGCTATTTGGAGCAGTTAATTAAGCACTAAAGGAAAGACCACAACCGCAGGTATTTTGGGTGTTGGCATTGGTAAAACGGAAACCACCACCCATTAAATCTTCTGAATAGTCTAATTTTAAAATTTGTAGGTAGCGATCGCTGTCAGGATCGACTAAAATATTAATACCCTGACTTTGATAAAAGCGATCGTTTTCTGCCGCAATAGGGGTTAATTCGAGATGATAGTGAAGTCCCGAACAACCACCGTTTTTTACTGCCAAACGCAGATAGGAACCACTCAGGCGACGGCTTTGACTCCAACGTTCAATTTCTCTAGCGGCGGCGGGACTTAATTCGATCATTGTTTTTGAGACTATTGTAATGATAAGTAGCTGGTTATAATTAAATTAAAAATGGATTTTAGGTTCGATCCCCCCTGCCCCCCTTGATAAGGGGGGTGCCGATAGGCGGGGGGATCTGACAACTTTTAACGCCTACCTACTTAATATCAAGTCCTTGTGAAATCATACCACAGTTATTGTCAAACTTTATGTTAAGAAATATGTGACTAATGGATGGCGGGAGTAGCTGACAATTTTCACAGAAAACGGGTTTCTTGAAGAAAACGGGTTTCTAAATAGAAAGAAAACGGGTTTCTCAAAGAAAACGGGTTTCTAAATAGTTTCTTAAAGAAACCCGTTTTCTAGGTGATTTGAGTTGTTTGGTTTTTTGACGGAATTGGTAGCTGCCTAAGGCACAGAAAAAGGGTTTCTCCGAGAAACCCTTTTTCTAGGTGACTTAGAAGGATAGAATGCTCCCTAAAGCTGGTAAAGTATCGGTAAATCCAGTGATATTTATTAATAAATCATTGCTGGATTGGAGGCCCGTCATGAGAGGATCGGGTATTTGTCACAGGGGACTTAATTTAAGGTAGCATATAATTAAATGCGTTTTGTCTGCTAAGATAATGCTCAACCTTTCAAAAGACATTCATTCTTTAACTGAGTTTAAACGAAACACGACCCAGTTCCTAGAGCATCTCAAACAAACCAAAGACCCTTTGGTGCTTACGGTTGATGGGAAAGCAGCACTCGTAGTGCAAGATGCGGAATCCTATCAGACACTTCTTGAAGCTGCAGAATTGGTTGAGACCCTTAAAGGAGTCAAGCGTGGTCTTGAAGACATGAAGCAAGGCAAAGGTAAGAAGGCAGAGGAATTCTTCTCTGAATTGTTCGATAAGCTGGACAGTTCTCCATGAGCCAAAAGTATCAAGTGGTCATACAACCAGCAAGCAGAACAGGGAATTGAAAAAGCCTATCTGTGGTTCAGCAAAGATTCTCCTCGAAAAGCGAGGTTTTGGCTGGAAGGATTGTACAAAGCAATTCTGTCACTAGAGCAAATGCCTTACCGTTGTTCACTTGCTTTTGAAAATAATTTCTTGGAGGAAGAAATCCGACAACTTATTTATGGTAAGGGACGTAGTGCCTACAGAATTCTCTTTACAATCACCGGCGATATTGTGCAGATTCTTTTCGTGCGCCACGTTTCACAAAAGCCTTTGTCAAGTCAAGAAGATGAAGAAGAGTAGAGGCGTAGGTTATACGCCCATTGTTGTCCTAAATTGTGACGGCAAAGTTTTGATAGGTAAGGTTATACCATTTTTCTTTATTCGTGGCAGACATCCTACTGCCATCTTCCTTTCTGGGAGAGGAGTTGGAGTTTAGGGTAATTAACCATCTCTGCCATTACTTTAGAAAAATGGTATTAATTAAACAAAGAAATTACCCACCGGAATGCTCCCTAAAGCTGGTAAAGTACCGGTACATCCGGTGATATTTATTAATAAATCATTGCTGGATTGGAAGCCCGCCATGCCACCATTAATCAGAAACGGCAATGAGTCCTGTGGGGCGACAAATGACGGTGATTCGCAGTTAGAAAAAGACAACCACCGGCAACTCCCAGAGGAAATGGTTTGTCAAACCAGCAAGGGATGATTAACCAATAAAATTAAACGCCAAAATCCCATCATTAAAATCGTTATCGCTGATATTGGGTAAGTTCCCCGGTAAATCCTCAAAGCCAAAGATATTATTCCCCCTTGACCGTAAATGTTCCGCCCCATCGGGATTTGCCGACCCAAAGGAGAAGTAGGCCACTTCATGACTTATATAGTTTTCTAGGGTAGCCGCCACGTTATCGGGATTCTTGGTCAAAAATGCCTGAATACTCCCTTGCAGACTTTCTCCCAGATTGCCCCCATTGGCAATGACAAAGGGTGCGTAGCGTCGCCCCCCTTCCAACAACACATCCCCAAATTCAGCGGCGGTGGTGCTTTGGTTTGCCCCTTCCCCACTGGCCTGCAAAATGAAGTTATTCACCGCTTGACTTAAGGCGGTACGCGCATAACCCGCTTGACCGGGTTGAATTAACTCTGTCACGTTGCCATCTCCATCTAAATCGAGGCTATCAAAAACGGCTCCGTTATCATCGGCCACTGGATAGAGACCGACAACGTTATTGAAGAAAGCTCCCGTCTGTCTAAGTCCTTCCTCAATGGCTTTGACCTGTATGCTACCGGGCAAGTTACTGAAGTTGAAAACCAGAGAACCTTGTCCATTACCCGTATCTTTAAATTGGATGGTTTGGGGATTAACGGCTTGGTCGGGTAGATTGGTAATTTCTAGGGTGAAATTAACCGTTGCGTCTGGTGTGGCATTGGGAGCCGGGTTGAGGGTGGTATCCGTCACCGCAACTGTCAAGTTATAGAGGGATTGGGCTTCAAAATCAGCCTTACCGATGAAGAATAATTCCCGGCCACGAATCTGGAAACTGCTCTGATCACTGCCCAACAACGAAAGACTATTTGTCCCCAAGGCATCATCGCTGATCTGAATATCGGCAACTTTGACACCTTGACTGGTATCGGTATTTTCAGCGATCGCCTTAGTGCTATTGGCAAGAATTAGGGCTGTGGGAGCCTCATTGATATCGGTGATGTTTAAAGTTAAGGTTTGGGTGAGATCGGGGGTGACACCAACGGTTGGATCATCGACATTGACGGTGACTTCGTAACTATTTTGGGCTTCAAAATTAGGAGTAAAACCGACATAGAAAAGAGCCGAATTCTGAATTAAGAAGCGCTCCCTATCCCGTCCCGTGAGGAAGAGATTATTGGTTCCTAAACCATCATCTTCAATCAGGAGATCGGCGACTTTAAATTCTGGTGTGACATTGACATTTTCAGCTAACTCGGTGACAGCATTTTGGAAAATTAGGGCTGTGGGAGCTTGGTTACTAGGATTTTCATTAACATCATTGACAGTAATTGTCAAGGTTTTCTCAAAACTTAGTCCCCCTTGGTCTGTGGTTTTTACCCGAATACTGTAACTATTTTTGGTTTCAAAATCGGGAGAATTATTAATCTGTAATTGATTCCCTACAATCGAGAAGGCAGTATTATCTGTATCTCCTGTTCCTGCTATCAAACTATAGGTAAAGCTATTACCAGTATCGGGGTCTGTGGTAGAAAATGTTCCAATCACTGTATTAACAGGGACATTTTCATTTACTGTGGTCGCACTTAATGCTAAATTTGTCGGAGCTTGGTTACTAGGATTTTCATTAACATCATTGACAGTAATTGTCAAGGTTTTCTCAAAACTGAGTCCCCCTTGGTCTGTGGTTTTTACCCGAATACTGTAACTATTCTTGGTTTCAAAATCGGGGTAATTATTAATCTGTAATTGATTCCCTACAACCGAGAAGGCAGTATTATCTGTGTCTCCTGTTCCTGCTATTAAACTAGGCTCTTCGGGAATTGTTATGCAAATAATTAACTTAAAATAAAATTCGATGAGAGCGCCTACGCTCAAAAGTAGCTGAAATCCATATAGGGAAGGACTTAAGGCATCAACAGGTTAATACCAAAAGATAGACAATCGAGTTAAAATTTGATATAATAGCCAAAAACGAGATTATTTTACTTATGATACTTGACAAATTTGGTTC
>NZ_JADBUE010000235.1:0-8144 GCF_020245805.1 Microcystis sp. M179S2
AACATAGCAAAATTATAGATGATTTCCTGACCTAAGATCACATTTTATTCTTTTTTCCACTTCAATCTAAGAATTGAGAAAAAAGCAAAACCCTCCATTATACCATAAAAAAATTATGCAAGAGGTCTATTGATTAGTTGGCGTGTGAGTGTTGAAGTTAACAATCTTTTAAAATCAGAAGATAGGGAGGTATTTATGGCTTTATCTCAATCTTATTTAGAGTGGAAAGAGGCGACTAAACGAGAAGGACTTCAACAAGGACTTCAACAAGGACTTCAACAAGGACAACGACAAATTATTGAAAATTTAATGCAAGTGAGGTTTGGGGAATTGGATGAGTCTTTGATAAAAGTTATTGATGAGTTGCTTAAGTTATCACCGATGGAGTCTAGTCGTTTATTATTGGAGTCTTCACGGGAAGATTTAATCAGACGATTCCTCTCTGAATAAATTAATTATATCTGGACTTGGTTCAAAAAACGACTGAATTGATAACAGGGGCAATATGGAAGAATTGTTAGAATTAAAGGATTTACTTTTAGTAGGAAATGTTCCCGATGCCTTGCTCCTGGTAGAGGAAATGACAGAAATGAGCAAGGATGATAAGCTCAATAAGATTTTTAGCTTTAGTATTATTGTCTTATTACATCTGATTAAACAGCAAGCAGAAAAACTCAGTACACGCTCATGGGAAACCTCTATTTCTAATTCTGTTAGACAGATTCAACGCATTAATAAACGACGTAAAACTGGAGGAAATTATCTAACAATAGAAGAATTAAAAGAAACCTTAGATGATGCTTATTCTTCCGCTTTAAGACAAGGGGCATTAGAAGCTTTTGAAGGTATATATAAACCCGAAGAAATTGAAGCTATGATCGATAAAAATAAAATTATTAATCAAGCAATGGGGTTGATTTTAGGATAGGAGAACTGCACAGAATAATCAGATAGCTAATTAAACCAGTTCAAAATTTTGTTCCAAATAGATGATACAGATGTTGTAAGTTTCTTCCAAATATTATCAAATTTATCCCAAATGTTTTCATCTGGAATAGGTACTGGTGCTTCTTTTCGAGGTTGTTGATGGAGTTTATCCCAATCTGTTGGAGGTGGTGTTTTACCCGTGTCAAATTTATCCCAAGCACTTGATGAATTGGTTTCAAGTTTTGTCCAGGGATCTGAAGATGTTGTATTTTTTGGACTGGTTTGAGTTTGAACTCCGTTAGGGGAGAAAGTCCATCCTTGACTTGAGGGAGGAGGGTATGGGGATGGAGTAGAATTATTAGATGTAAAACCCCAATTAGTAGGATTATTAACTACAGGAACAGGTGAAGTAACGATTGGAATAGGGTTAGTAGGAGGCACAAAACTCCATTTAGCTCCTGTGTAATTGTTGACTAAATTTTCAAGAGGTTGTAGGTTTTCAATATTTGATTGTTGACAAAATTTCTCTAATTCTTGGATAAAATACACAATCTCAGGAGAAAGATTTTTAAGTTCTTTGAAAATCTTGGATGAATTAGGTTTAATTAGGTCTTTTTCGGAAAATATTAGTCTTTCTTCTTGTTGTATTTGTTGCCAATAGTTGGGATTTTCTGATAGAACAAGCAATGATAAATAAATCACTATTTCTGAGAAGTAGTCAGCTTTTGGACTTAATTTAGATAACTTATTTCTGTTAGGATGTTGATAACCGGGGAGTCCGTTAATATTGTCGGTTGCGTTGCTTAATTGAGGAACATATAAACTATCATAGTCAATTAAACATAGATCACCATTTTTACGCACTATAATATTACCGTGTTGTAAGTCTCCATGAGAAATATTATTTTGATGGAGAATTTTAACCATTTCTAAGAATTTTTCGGCAAAGTTACGGATAGAAGTCGGGTTATTAATATTATTAGATATAAAGTCTTTAAAGCTAATACCATCAACCCATTCCATTCTAATAATGGGAAATCTTTGTCCATTGACTAAAATTCCTTGTTCTTGGTAAGCAAAATCAACAAAATAAGGAAGTTGAACTGTTTTAAGATAGGCATCAATCGCCTTATAACGAATTTTTAGATCCCCTAAATCTTCTATCCAACATTTAAGGGCATATTTTTTAGGATTAGTTTGAATTTCATAAACAACGGCTTTTCCGCCATTATGAGACAGTAAAAAGTTCTGATTTTGCTTTTGCTTAACAGGCTTTCCTTGTTGTAAAATACCATCGTATATAAATCTATCAGGGTATTTTACGAATGTTTCATAGTCAGTTCTGGACGGATATTTCATTTTTTTACATACCCCACAAATGTAAATTTAGACCAATTGGGAAGGGAATCAAATTCAAGTTTTTTAAACTTTGATGGTTCACTTAATTGTCCAAAAACATACCCTTCTGATCCACTAGGAAAGATTCTCAGATTTGTCTTAGGAAAGATTCTCAGATTTGTCTTGGGTTTTATTTCTATTTCATCCCTTGCACAAGTATAACATTCATTCAAGATTGCTTGATTAGCATAAAGATCAATCTGAAATTTAATCCATTCCTCTCCTTCTTCTAAAATTAAAACCTGAGATGAGTCAGATAAAGCAGGAATAATAATTTCTTGAAAAGTTTGATCTTTGTAGATTTTAGTTCCTTTTTCAAGGTTCCTATATTTAGGTTCATATTTAGTGACTTGACTAGATGAATTTGAATTGCTTGATTGTTCAGTTTTTATACTATTTATTATGGTCGCAGTGGAGAGTATAGTTAAGATTATATTTACAGGAATAAAAACAAGGAGAAGATTACGGATTTCCTTAATACGGCTTCCCTTAATTACGGGGTCTTTCGTCTGTTGAGAAGCTGAACTCGTCGAATCGCGGGGCGTCATGGGTAAAGATGGCAGAGGTTGTAATAATGTTTGTAGATTGGAGCTTATTTTGGCAAAACAAGAAGTATCTTGTAACTTTTGATCACGAGTATTGTCTTCAGGTTTTTCTTCTACGTTTGAATAATTGTTTTCATCCTCTTTAGGAAACTGTTCAGTTTCATAACTTAAAGGTGAAACGATAGGAGGATTTCCTTCATTTTCTTTTATGGGTTGTGTAGACGAACTGGGAATTTCACGATCCCTGACTTCTAAAATCATTAAAGTGACATCATCATTTTTCATTTTTATTGTGTCATCATGTCTAGCAGATTTTACAAAATTCTCAAACTCCTGTTCTGAATTAATTTTAAGTAAAGTTGTTAAAATCTCTCTATCTCTTTGCTGTTCTGTATATTTAAAAATATATTCAGCTAGAGCGTCAGTTGCTAGTAGAAAATAAAGCTTATCTGAATGTTGTTTGTATTTTAATGGGATGTCTAAAAATTCTGGCTTATAATCATTATTATTTTTATGGTAACTTCCAAAATATCCAGGTCGATTATTAAAATCCGCTGATTTTTGCAATAAATAGGTTTTAATTAATTTATCTCCCTGAAAAATAAACAGACAGCTATCGCCAACAATAGATACTTTGGCTTGATTTTCAATAAATTGTAACCCAATAAAGGTAGATGTTGCTGGTTGAAAACCATTCAAACCATTGTAAATCTCAATCCAGGCAAAATTATTACCGCTTTTTGCTTTTTGTAATTCTGCTTTAACTTCTTCTAACCATTGTTCCTGAATTGGTTTAAGCCATTCTTGCCAATTGTTTTTATCAATCTGGGGATTTTTCCAAAAATAATCAACAAGAAGTTTTGACCATATACTTGAGTAAAATGATTGAGTTGCACCATCGGCGATCGCAAAACAATTCTTAGCTTCATTACAGCTAAAATTATCTTGACAACCGCTAATGGTTTCCATCTCTTTATGAGTTCTATGACTGAACCGACGGATGACTGAAACTTTATGATCAGATTGCATAATTAATGACAATAACTTTAGCGTAATGCTCCTTGAGAACCAAATTGAAGAAGTTTAATCAGTGCTTCAGCATCAGCATTAAAGATAAAACCTCTGGCATTAGGTTGAACATTAAAACCCGCATTTTTGGCACTCTCAGCAAGAGGCTCAGGAAGCACACTGGAAATATCAAACAAAAAGTTAGCAAATTTATTACTGCTAAAACCAGCATTGTCACTAGGTAACTCTATTTTCCCTGCTGATGCGTTAGAAATATGAGCATTCAAAACAATCACGTTACCGTCACTTGTTTTAAGTTGTGCTAGTTTTTTCGCTTCAGTAGTAGCAGCATTAGAATCATTAGGTTCTCCATCGGTTATATTAATAACAACGGGTGGAAAGCTATCGGGATGATTAGAAATAAATTTTTCTACCCCAGTATAAGCCTGTTTAAAGGCTTCAGCCATTGGTGTTCCATTACTTGCAGTCGGTTTCACAAACACTCGCATTACTTCATCCACTTCAACCAACCCACCTGCACCATCAGAGACTTTTCTCTTAAGGGTTGTTGTATCGGGATTTTTAGCCAACTCTGAGGCTTTATGTAGAAATAGTACATTAATACTTGCTCCATAGCCAACCGCCGCCACAAAACATCTGTCTTTAATCTCATTACCCGATGAACAAGCTGTAATAATTTCTCCGATGACTCGATTAACGGCTTTTGCGGCAAACTCTGCTTTATTTAAATTGGTGTATTTATCTGACATTGAAGCTGACTGATCAATCATAATCAGGATAAATCCAGGCTTGGCGCTACTCAGTTGTTCTTGATACATAACTTAAAGATTACTTCATTGATTTTTGAAAGGGAAAAGATGATCATGTCACCGCAAAATGGGCTATGATGACAATCTAGCAAGCAAATAGGACTAATTAGCTTGATTTACCTAACATCTCAGTATTGTAGCGTTTGATTTTAGTACAAAAGTAGGCTTTGGTACACAATTTATAGGTAGGTTATGGTACAGTCTTAGTTCCGTTTGGTATAATATATTGGATTAACCCTCTAATTTTTTAACCAGAAATGAATAATATTGACCAAGTTTTGCAATATGTTGATGATTTAATGTTTGAGAAAGTGGCGTCTCATCTGACACCAGTACAAGAAGCAATCTTGACAGGGGTTTGGCAAGGTCAAAAATATTGGCAAATTGCTCAATCTTTTAATGGTTGTAGTGAATCTCATATTAAAAAAGAGGCTGCTAACTTATGGAAAAAGTTGGGTAAGGTATTAGACGAAGATGTTAATAAAGATAATTTACGATCCAAGTTAGAAAGAAAATATCGGGTTTCTCAAGCTTATCATTCGGGGAATTGTTTGTTACAAATTGATAACATCAATATTGGTGGTCAAATTATTCAAACGACTAATGATAACCAAAACCGATCATATTCTTTACATAATAATAAATCTCCCATGATTGACTTAACAAAAGCCCCTGAATTAAGGTATAACTGTGGACGTAAGTTAGAAATATCAACCTTAAAAGAATGGCTAGATAATAAAACTCGATTAATTACCATTTATGGGTTAACCGGAATTGGAAAAACAGCTTTAACCCTTAAATTAGTTTCAGAAATTGCCCCACAATTTGATTATATTATTTATCGCAGTCTGGAAAATATTCCTCAATTAATCGCTCTCAAAGATGATCTAAAACAGTTTTTCAGCCAATCTCTATCAACCCCCTTACCCGATATAATAGATTATCTAAGCTCCTATCGTTGTTTAATTATTCTTGATGATGTACAGAATATTTTTAAACTGGGGGAATTAGCAGGTAAATATTTAAACGACTGTCAGGATTATCATAAATTTTTTCATCAAATTGCTACCACATCTCATCAAAGTTGTTTGATTTTAATTAGTTGGGAACTTCCCAGAGATTTTGTCACCTTAAAATCCGATAAAATTAAAACTTTATACCTGCAAGGTTTAACAACAGAATTTGAAGAAATCTTCAAAGAATACGGTTTAAAAAATGAGGAGAAATGGACGGAACTGAGCGAACTTTATCAAGGTCATCCTAACTGGTTAAATATCATCTCCTCAACTATTATTGAGCTATTTGATGGGGAAGTATCCTTATTTTTAGAACAAATGAACAATGAAATTTATTTAGGGGATATAGAAAACTCGATCGAATGTCATTTACAGCGTTTATCCGCAACAGAAAAAAAGGTGATACACTGGTTAGCTAATCAAACTGAAGCGGTAGAAAAGTTTCCCAAAACTGCTAGTCTTGACTTATCTACTTCTGAATTTTGGGCAACTATTCAGTCATTAATGAGACGCTGTTTACTGGATAAATTACCATCAGAAACCTCGTCCTATTTTCCTATTAATCCTGTCTTTAAATCTTATCTTAAAAGAAATCCTAACGATTAGGATTATCTCTTTACAAATAGACGCGATCGCCTTTTTACCTTTAACTATTTTGTAAGACTTGTAAGAATAAATTTGGGGACAAAATTTGTGTATGATGATAATGCTTTAGCGGTAAAATGTGTTTTTTATCTAAAGAAACTAGATAATCAGCACCTATTTCGTAAGCGGCTGCCAAAAACATATTATCATTTGGATCAACCTGATCGAGTAGCGTTGCTTGATAAATGCCTTGAATTTTGATAGCAGTATAAAAAATAGCCCTTAAAATATCCTTAATATCATTTCTGTCAATATTTTTCACTAATAGTTTTTCGACCAATTCCTCCAATAATTGAGGAGAAATAACTAACTTAAATCTATCCTCCCGCCAATAACGAAT
Organism: Microcystis sp. M179S2; assembly: GCF_020245805.1. Classification (NCBI taxonomy): domain Bacteria; kingdom Bacillati; phylum Cyanobacteriota; class Cyanophyceae; order Chroococcales; family Microcystaceae; genus Microcystis; species Microcystis sp. M179S2. The sequence goes on from NZ_JADBUE010000235.1 coordinate 6,710, forward strand.
AATTTGACAAGGCGCACTGTTAGGATTTTTACTTAACAAAGCTGAAAGAAAAACCGAAGTATCAAGAATAACAAGAGGTGAATCTTGAGCAAACATCATAGTAAATCAGATTCTTCTAAGTTTCCTGAAATTCTCACACAAGCGTCATCAAATTTTTGCCAAACTTCATGATAACAATTATCGGGCATATTTTGAACCTCATTTAATGTTTCCATAATCAAATCTTTGACCTGTTTTCTATTTACATTTTCTTTGAAACCTTCTAAATGCTTGTGTAACTGCTCTAATAACCATTGTTTATCTTCAACCGAAAAATCTCGTAACTTTTGTTCCAGTTCAATAATTTGAGGGGATATCATAAAATTAACTCCTGACCAAGATTAGTTTAGTTTAATGATAACAAAAGCTTCAAATTTAAAGCTTTAACTAAAGATTACCTTGTTATAAATATCTGCTATCTCCACCTCAACCCGCAAAGAGTTTAAATGAATTATCCTATCAGATTCATAAGCTGTAAACACCCAGCAATCGCCTTCCTTTTGAAAATGTTCAATATAAAGTCTTTCCTGCGAAATCAATAAATATTCCTGAAAGGTTGCAATGGTTCGATAAGCGGCAAACTTTTCTTCTCTGTCGTAACTTGCCGTTGCAGCAGACAAAACCTCAGCGATTAAAACAGGATTAATTAAAGTATCTTTGCGTCCTTCTTGATAAATAAGAGGTTCAGGCATCACCATAATATCAGGATAGGTAGCTATTTGACGCTCAGGTATCCATAAACGTTGATCGGTGACAAAAACGGCATAGGGTTGATTCTTTAGTCCAGTATATAAAGCCACTAATAAATTACTGATAATGCGGTTATGAGTCGGTGTCCCTCCTGTCATAGCAATAATTTTTCCATCCAGATATTCATGACGAGTTTGGGATTGTATTTCCCGCTCAAAATATTGACTAAGAGTATATTTTCCAGTGAGAGCGGTCATAATCATGATTGTTTGAGAATAAGCATTTTGCAGCGTTTTTCATTGTTCCCCAATTCTAACAACAAAAAAGCACCCCCTTGCGGGAGTGCCTTTTCATTCAGACTAGGAATTAACCATTGATAGCGGGAGCAGTCAGAGCTACAGGAGCCTGTTCACCACTAGCCAAGTCTAAGGGGAAGTTGTGTGCATTACGCTCGTGCATTACTTCCATACCGATACCAGCGCGGTTTAACACATCGGCCCAAGTACCAATTACACGACCTTGAGAATCGAGAATCGACTGGTTGAAGTTGAAACCGTTGAGGTTAAACGCCATGGTGCTAACACCCATTGCCGTAAACCAGATACCGATTACCGGCCATGCACCTAAGAAGAAGTGCAGAGAACGGCTATTGTTGAAAGAAGCGTATTGGAAGATTAAACGTCCGAAGTAACCGTGAGCGGCAACG